>JAEZGP010000125.1 GCA_023437285.1 Actinomycetes bacterium
GGACTACACGGTGGTACCGCACGTGGCGACCTTGGCGCACACGGCTGCACATCCGTACCGCGGACAGCGATCGTTGACGGCACCACCGCACGATCGCACCGCAACCAGCGATCACCCGGCTGGCACCGAGTCCGCCCGCGCTCCGCACCTGGCGACCCTCGGAAGCGCCAGGTCCCGGCGCACCTATCGGCGCTGGTCACGACCGGAGACCGGCCGCCCCTATCCGCGCTGGTCACGACCGGAGATCGGCCGCACCTATCCGCGCTGGTCGTGACCGGCAAGACCATCAGGACTCGCGCACCAGATGGTGGCCCATGGACCGCCGGACCGCCAGGACCACTCGGACTCACCGGTCAGACGGGATCCACCTGGACCTGGACGCCTAACCGGGGCCACAACCCGGCGCGCTGCGCTAGACGGGCCATAACCAGGGGCGCCCCGCCGACGCAGGCCCACCCGGGGCGGCGCGAATAACGGGTCTGCGCTGCCGGCGAGGAAGGCCGGGCCGGCGACCGGCGGGAGTGGTGAAGGTTGCGGCGGGTGGGTCCGGCGGTGCGCCTCAGCGACTCGGTTTCAGGGGGGCAGGGCGGGTGGCGGCGTATTCGGGGATCGTCAGCATGGCGGGGCGGTCGGGCAGGTCGATCTGCGTCTCGTGGGGGGTCACCCGGCCCGCGTCGCGGGTGAACTGGGTGAGAGTCGGCCACAGGTGGTGGTGCGGGGCGACGCGGCGGGCGACCGTGTGCAGGATGGTCGCGGCCATCCGGCCCAGGGCGGTGGTGTCCTGGTGGCCGTGCGTACGTTCGCCGAGGTCGACCTGAGCGATCGCATCCAGGCCGAAGCGCTCCACGGCATCGATGAGCAGGCCGGTCTCGACGCCGTAGCCGGCCGCGAACGGCAGGCGCTCCAGCAGGGCGCGCCGGGCCGCGTACTCCCCCGCCAAGGGTTGGACGACGCCCGCCAGGTGGGGCAGGTACGCGTTGAGCAGCGGACGGGCCAGCAGTTCGGTGACGCGGCCGCCCCCGGCGGCCGACACGTCGAGCAGCGGCCGGTCGTAGAAGGCCTTGACCATGCCGACCGTGTGGTCGGTGAGCAGCGGGCCGAGGAGCCCGGTGACGTAGTGCGCGCCGAAGTCGGTGAGGTCGGCGTCGACGTACACGAGGATGTCGCCGCGGGTGACCGCCAGCGCCTTCCACAGCACCTCGCCCTTGCCGGCGAACGAGCCGCACTCGGGCAGGATGTCGTCGCGGTGGTGCACGACGGCGCCGGCCGCGGCGGCGACCTCGGCGGTCCGGTCGGCGGAGCCGGAGTCGACCACGACGATCTCGTCGACGAGTCCGGTGGTCTCGGCGAGTTCGCGGACGCCGGTGACGATGACGCCGACGGTGGGTTCCTCGTCGAGCGCCGGTAGGACGACGCTGACGGTGGTGTCGCCCTTCGCGTCGATCAGTCGGTCGACCGCCCAGTCACCGGCGGCCGACGTGCGGGTCTGAAACCACCGCGACGCCGCGTCATGCACGCCCTCCACGCTATCCGGCGGGGCGGACTGGTCAACGAGGGGCGCGGGGTCTAGCGTGCCAACTCGTGGACGCCTGGGCACCGGAAGAGAACCCCAATGTCGGCCGACGCCGCGCGCATCCGAAGCGGCGCATGGACGAGCGACGACCGGTGGCGTGGGCGGTACGGATCGTGGCCGCGCTCGTCGTGCTGGCGCTGGCGGGCGGCGCGGTGTGGTGGTTCACCCGGCCAAGCGGGCTGCGGACGCTGCCACCGCAAGCGCTGGAGGCGCCGGGCGGGTTCCGGTCGTCCATCGGTTCCGGCAACGTCATCACCGTGGGGGTGGCGGTCACGAACGTCGCCTCGGCGACGGTCACGGTGACGAAGGCGCGGATCGTGGCGCCGCCGGGCGTGAAGGCGCGGTCGGTCGGCGTGGTGCCGATCGGGGAGAACAACTCGGGTTTTGAGTTGGAGGGCGACGTGCCGGACGGCGGCTCGGTGACGCTCGGCCCCGGCGAGTCCGCCGTGATCGTGGGACGGTTCTCGGTGACGTGCGGCACAGCGATCGCCTCGGCGGAGCCGACCGATGAGCAGATCTTCGCGACGGTACGGGTGGACGGGGAGTCCCGCGAGGAGGAGCTGGACGTACCGGTTGTTGGTGATATGCCCTGGTTGACGGCGACCGCCCAGCGCTCCTGCCTGGACCCGGTGTCGACCGCCGAGCCTGGCGACCCGCTCAAGCCGCTGCCCAAGCCCTCGAAAGGCACGTCGTAAATACCGCCGCGACCCCGTAGAATCAGCGTCACGTGCCTGCGCGCGACGCGCGCGCATTGAGCACGACAACTGAATAACTCATCCAGAGGGGCAGAGGGAACGGCCCGTTGAAGCCCCGGCAACCACCCGCGAGCGCGCGATGATGCGCAGCCCGGGCAGGTGCCAAATCCGGCCCACGATGACGCAAGGCGTGGGAAAGATGAGAAGGAGACAATCATCGTGACTGCGTCCTCACCCGCCCGCTGCCTGGTCTGTCGCAACTGCGGCACGGAGACCCCGCTGCGCCCCCAGCACGCCTGCTACGAGTGTTTCGGCCCGCTGGAGGTCGCCTACGACGCGGCCGCGCTGGCCCGGGTGACCCGCGACGACATCGAGGCCGGCCCGGACAACATGTGGCGTTACGCGCCGCTGCTGCCCGTGGGCCAGGACGCCGCGGCGCGCGTCACCCTCGATCCGGGCATGACCCCCCTGGTACGCGCCGACGCGCTCGCGGACGAGCTGGGCATGACCGGCACGGTGTGGGTGAAGGACGATTCGGCCAACCCGAGCCACTCGTTCAAGGACCGGGTGGTCTCGGTGGCGCTGACGGCCGCCAAGGGCTTCGGCTTCACCCGCTTCGCCTGCGCCTCGACGGGCAACCTGGCCAACTCGGTGGCGGCGCACGCGGCCCGCGCGGGCGTACCGTCGATGGTGTTCATCCCGTCCGACCTGGAGTCCGGCAAGATCCTCACGACGGCCGTGTATGGCGGCGACGTGGTGGCCATCCAGGGCTCGTACGACGACGTGAACCGGCTGTGCTCCGAGCTGACCGAGACCGACGAGTTCGAGAAGACCGCGTTCGTCAACGTCAACCTGCGGCCGTTCTACGCCGAGGGCTCCAAGACCCTCGGGTACGAGGTGGCCGAGCAGCTCGGTTGGCGCATCCCCGCGCAGGTGGTCATCCCGATGGCGTCGGGCGAGCTGCTGACCAAGGTCGACAAGGCGTTCGCCGAGCTGGTGGAGATCGGCCTGGCGACGGCGCCGGAGGGCGGCTGGCGGGTGTTCGGCGCGCAGTCGGCCGGCTGCAACCCGATCGCGGTCGCCCTGCACAACGACACCACCGACATCGTTCCGGTGAAGCCGACGGGCATCGCCAAGTCGCTCAACATCGGCGACCCCGCCGCCGGCCTGTACGCGCTGGAATCGGTGCGCCGCACGAACGGCTGGATGGATTACGTCGACGACGAGGAGATCCGCGAGGGCATCCGCCAGCTCGCCCGCACGACCGGCATCTTCGCCGAGACGGCGGGCGGTGTGACTACGGCGGTGCTGGGCAAGCTGGTCCGCGCGGGCAAGCTCGACCCGACGGCGGAGACGGTCGTCTTCAACACGGGCGAGGGTCTCAAGACGCTGGACGCGATCGAGGGACGCGTAGGACCGACGCACACCATCCGGCCATCCCTCAAAGCGGCTCGCGAGGCTCAGCTGATCGGATGATTTTTTCGAGCGCGCCTACGATGAGTAGTGTTCACGTAAACGGGCGGTGCATGCAAAATGCGAAACGCAACCGCCGGAACGTAACTGACAGTAACTAAACCGGCTCGCCGCGGTGAAGAAACACGCCGGAAACCCTTGACGGTGCTGGTGGAGAAGCGCAGGATGCTTTGCGCGGGAGGTTCACCGCCGCGCAACCGACAGTCCGGTTTGGAGCTGGCCGGCGGCGTGTAGTTCCGGTGCGTAGGCCTCGGCGCGTGCGATCCTCCCGACCAACGTCCGGCGGGCGCCCCGATTTCGATCGGGGCGCCCGCCGTTTTTACGCCGGGTCACGCTCCGTCCGATCGGGCCGGCTCGTTTAGTCGGGGCGGATCATCTGGTCGGGCCGGCTCGTCCGGTCGGGGCGGCTCGTCTGGTCGGGTCGGCTCGTCGGTCGGCGGCGCAGGCGCGCGGCCAGCGCCCGGGTTCGGCCGATGGTCGGCGCGTCGCAGTACCCGCCCGCCGCGAGCCCGGCGTGCCGTTCGAAGGCGTTGCGGGCACCGTACGTGCCGGTCCGCCACCACGACCACCCGCACAACAGCCAGTACGCGGGCCAGAACAGCGGCCCGAGGATCGCGTACTGGGTGACGTGGCGCGTCTCGTGGGCCAGCAACTCCCGGCGCGCGGGATGCTCCAGGAACCCGGCCGGCCGCCGGGTGAAGATCACCGAGCCGACGGTGAAGCACGACTGCGCGGGCAACGGCAGCCGGTACCCGCTGGCGATCAGTACCGCGTCCGGGCCGGGTCGGGGACGTACCCGGGCGACCGCGCAGATGGCGAGCGCGACGAGGCTCGTCCCGTTGAGCCACGTGAGGGCGGCACGCGCCGCGTGGCGGGGGGCCATGCGACCAAGGGTGCCACGCGGACCTCGCAGGGGGCATGATGACGGGATGACGCAGGCAACGGCGCCGGCACGCCCGGACGGGTTCTTCGCCCGCCACCGCGACCGCCTGGCCGGTGCGCGCGACGCGCTGCGTACCCGCGACTACTGGTCGGCGTTTCCCGAGTCGCCCAGCCCGCGGGTCTACGGCGACACTGCCGCCGCCGAGGGCGAGGCGGCGTTCCGGGCCCACCTCGACGCCGACTTCCCGCTCGACCAGCCGGGCACGCGGGGCCGCGTCGTCACGGAGCACAGCCCGTACGGCGTCGGGCTCAACGTCGCCTACCCGCACGCCGACGCCGAGGCCCTCCTGAACGCGGCCCAGCAGGCGCTGCCGGGCTGGCGGGACGCCGGCCCCGAGGAGCGCGTCGGCGTCTGCCTGGAGATCCTCGACCGGCTGCACCAGCGCGTCTTCGAGCTCGCGTACGCCGTCCAGTTCACCACCGGGCAGGCGTTCGTCATGGCGTTCCAGGCCGGCGGCGCGCACGCGCTGGACCGGGCGTTGGAGGCGGTGACCGTCGCGTATGAGGCGATGACCGCCACCCCGGCCGCGGCGATGTGGACGAAGCCCGCGGGCAAGGGCGAGCCGCTGCGGATGGCCAAGGACTACCACGTCGTGCCGCGCGGCGTCGGCCTCGTCATCGGCTGCAACACGTTCCCGACCTGGAACTCGTGGCCGGGCCTGTTCGCGAGCCTGGCCACCGGCAATCCCGTGATCGTCAAGCCGCATCCCGGCGCCGTGCTGCCGCTCGCGATCACCGTCGCCGTGGCCCGGGAGGTCCTCGCCGAGGCGGGCCACCAGCCCGACGTGGTGGGGCTGGCGGCCGAGGAGCGGGGCGAGGGCCTCGCGTCGGTCCTGGCCACAGATCCCCGGGTACGCCTCATCGACTACACCGGTTCCACCGCGTACGGCGACTGGTTGGAGTCGCACGCCCGCCAGGCCACGGTGTTCACGGAGAAGGCCGGCGTCAACACCGTCCTGGTGGACTCGACGGACGACTTCGCGGGCATGTGCCGGAATCTGGCGTTCTCGCTGACCCTCTACAGCGGACAGATGTGCACCACCCCGCAGACGATCCTGGTGCCGGCCGGCGGCGTCGAGACCGGGTCAAGCCGGCTGAGCTTCGCCGAGGTGTCGCGCGGCATCGCCGACGCGGTCGCCGCGCTCACCGCCGACGACGCGCGGGCGGTGGAGTTGACGGGCGCCATCGTCAACGAGGCCGTGCTCGAAAGGGTGAACCGCGCGCGAAGCCTCGGCACGGTGCTGCTGGACTCGCGCGAACTGCGCCATCCCGAGTACGCGCACGCGGTCGCGCGTACGCCATTGTTGATAATGGTCGACGCGGAGGCGGAGGCCGCCTATGGCGCGGAATGGTTCGGACCGATCGCGTTCATTGTGCCAACCACCGACACCGCGCACGGCATCGCCATTCTGCGCGACACCACAAACGCGCGCGGCGCGTTGACCACATTGGTGTACAGCACAGACAAGCGCGTTCTCGACGAGGTCACGCGCACCGCGCTCGACGTGGGTACGCACCTGTCCATCAACCTCACGGGTGGCGTCTTCGTCAACCAGTCGACGGCCTTTTCGGACTTCCACGCGACCGGCGCCAACCCGGCGGCCAATGCGAGCCTCACCGACAGTGCCTTTGTCGCCAACCGTTTCCGCATTGTGCAATCACGAAGGCAGAGCACAACGCTGTAGGGCCGTCGCGGAACCGAGACCGAGTGCCGCGTACTGTCCGGTTTGCGGCGCTGCGCGTGACGCGTGGCTCGTGTAGCGTGCGAGTTCGGTTGACTCGTCGCGTAGTTCCCCTCGGGGACGGGTTGACGTTTCGGCCGCCGGCGATTCGACCGCTTCGCCGGGGTACGTTGAAGTGAGGAAGTGCACCGTGGCACAGGGCACCGTCAAGTGGTTCAACAGCGAGAAGGGCTACGGCTTCATCGCGGTTGACGGTGGGCAGGACGTTTTCGTCCACTTCACCGCTATCGAGATGGACGGCTACAAGACGCTGGACGATGGCGCGCGCGTCGAGTTCGAGATCGCCCAGGGCCAGAAGGGCCCGCAGGCAGAGAAGGTCCGCCTCATCTGACGTTGATCGGTGATGCTCGATCGGGGCACCGCGCTCACCCCAGCGTCGGTGCCCCTCGTCTTTGCTGTGCCGCCTTGTCGGACTTATCCCGCCCGTACGCCGCTGGTGCCACCCGGCGCCGGGTGGGCCATCTCACCGGACGGCTGGCGCGTTTCGGATAGTCGTTGCCTGGTGTTGCGTCGCACCATCACACTCACGGGCGTTGACAATCCTTGTCGGCGGCGCGGAGCGCCGGCAACGCTACGGAGGCACAAGCCATGACGTACCCACCGCAGGGGCCGAACGACGACCCGTACGAGCCGCCTACCAACATCGTTCCGCCGGCATCCCCGGCGGGCGGTTATCCGTCGCCGCAGCCCGGGTACGGGCCTCCGCCCGGTCAGACGCCGCCGCCCCCGCAGCCGGGATACGGCCCGCCGCAGCCGGGATACGGACCGCCGCAGCCCGGCTACGGTCCGCCGCCGGACTACGCCGCCCCGCCGCCCGGAAACTCGTACGCGGTGCCGGCCGGCTATCAGAGCGTCGGCGACCCGCTGGTGCCCGCCGGTCCGGACTTCTCCACCTGGTTCGCCAAGCTGCAGGAGGTCGCGAAGCGCAGCTGGAAGTCGGCGCTGATCCTCACCGGCCTCGGCATCGCGGTACCCATGGCGGTCATCGCTGTCCTGCGGCAGTTCGCGATCGGCGCCTGGACGTTCAACGTGCTCCAGGTGGGCGACCTCGGCACGGCCATCGGCAGCTTCCTCGGCGGCCTGGTCCTGCTGATCATCGCGTACGTCGGCGTGGCGTTCGTGGCGTCGATCGCGTGGGCGGCCGGCACCTGGGCACTGGTTCAGGAGGCCGCCACGGGGCAGAGCGCCAACATCGGCGAGGCCTTCAAGTTCGGCACGTCGCGCGCCATGCGGCTGTGGCCGTGGGCGATCGTCGCCGGCATCGCGTACGGCGTCGGCTCCGCCTGCTGCTACCTGCCCGGCGTCTACGCGGCGTTCGCGTTCAGCATGTTCGGGTTCGTCGGCCTGTTCCAGCGCGGCGTGAACCCGCTCGGCGGCTCGGCGCAGATGGCCCACGCCGACTTCGGCCCCAACCTCGGCAAGATCCTGTTGACCTTCGTGCCCTTCCTGATCTTCGGCATCGTCGTCCCGACGATCTTCCGGCTGCTCGCCGGCGCCGCGGCGGGCGTCTTCAGCACCGGCTTCACGTACGACCTGACGTACGGCCTGGTGGCGGGCATCGGCGAGCTGATCGCGGCGCCCGGCTACGCGGCGCTGCTGCTCGGCCTGCTGCCCACGTACGCGCAGCTGCGGGCCCGGCAGGCGCCCGTCTCGACGCCGCAGTTCCAGCAGGAGCTGCAGGCCTGAGACCAACCGCGCCAATCAGGGGGTTCGGGCCCGTTCGGGTCCGGACCCCCTGATCGCGTCCAGCCGTGATGAGGGCGACCGTCCCGCGAGGGCGCTTGCACTCGACTAGGCTGAGTGCTAAACAGGTGTTGGCACTCACCTAGGCTGAGTGCCAGACTCCGCGGCCCGTGCCGAGGGGTCTCTGGTCGGGGCGGTGGGGCGCCGAGGGCCAGGCCGGTTGCCGGCGACGGCGGTCGGATCTGGCGCGAGGAGCCGGTCGTCGCGGGCTTATCCGGCCCGATCGACGAGGTGGTCGGCACATGCGACCGCCTCGAAGGTGCGTAAAAGTCAGGCGGCTCACGCCGTCGCGACAGACTGTCCAGGAGGACAACGCCGAATGGCCAAGATTATCGCGTTCGACGAGGAAGCGCGCCGCGGTCTTGAGCGGGGCATGAACGTCCTCGCCGACGCCGTCAAGGTGACGCTGGGCCCCAAGGGCCGCAACGTCGTGCTCGAGAAGAAGTGGGGCGCTCCCACCATCACCAACGATGGTGTGAGCATCGCCAAGGAGATCGAGCTCGAGGACCCGTACGAGAAGATCGGCGCTGAGCTGGTCAAGGAGGTCGCGAAGAAGACCGACGACGTGGCCGGTGACGGCACGACGACGGCGACCGTCCTGGCCCAGGCGCTGGTCCGCGAGGGCCTGCGCAACGTCGCGGCCGGCGCGAACCCGATGGCCCTCAAGCGGGGCATCGAGGCCGCCGTCAGCTCCGTCGCGGAGGAGCTCGCCAAGCTCGCCAAGGATGTCGAGACCAAGGAGCAGATCGCTTCCACGGCCTCCATCTCGGCGGGCGACACCACCGTCGGCGAGATCATCGCCGAGGCGATGGACAAGGTCGGCAAGGAAGGCGTCATCACGGTCGAGGAGAGCAACGCCTTCGGGCTGGAGCTCGAGCTCACCGAGGGCATGCGCTTCGACAAGGGCTACATCTCGCCCTACTTCGTCACCGACGCCGAGCGCCAGGAGGCCGTCCTCGAGGACGCCTACGTGCTGCTCGTCGAGTCGAAGATCTCGAACGTCAAGGACCTGCTCCCGCTGCTCGAGAAGGTCATCCAGTCCGGCAAGCCGCTGGCGATCATCGCCGAGGACGTCGAGGGCGAGGCCCTGGCCACCCTGGTCGTCAACAAGATCCGCGGCATCTTCAAGTCCGTCGCCGTCAAGGCCCCGGGCTTCGGCGACCGCCGCAAGGCCATGCTGGGCGACATCGCCATCCTCACCGGCGGCACGGTCATCTCCGAGGAGGTCGGCCTCAAGCTCGACACCGGGGGCCTCGAGGTCCTCGGCCAGGCGCGCAAGGTCGTCGTCACCAAGGACGAGACCACGATCGTCGAGGGTGCCGGCGACGCGGCGCAGATCGCCGGTCGCGTCAACCAGATCCGCGCGGAGATCGACAACTCCGACTCGGACTACGACCGCGAGAAGCTCCAGGAGCGTCTGGCCAAGCTCGCCGGCGGCGTCGCCGTCATCAAGGCGGGCGCGGCCACCGAGGTCGAGCTCAAGGAGCGCAAGCACCGCATCGAGGACGCCGTGCGCAACGCCAAGG
>JAEZGP010000192.1 GCA_023437285.1 Actinomycetes bacterium
GCCTCCTGCTGGGCCATGCAGGTGCCGCCGATGATGTTGTCGTCGGCGTCGAAGACGCAGCCCTCCCGGACGGTGGTGTCCAGCCCGTCCGGGCTCGCCGCGGCGAAGCTGCTGACCACGCCGGCGCGCAGCAGGGCGACCAGGAGACCGCCCGCGAGGAACCAACCGAGTCGCCTGTTCACGCGACACCTCCCAGGGCAGGCACGGTGGCCGGAGTGCTCTCGGCGGGGCGGCGGAAGCGGCGTAGCGCGAACACCAGGTCGGGCCGGACCCGGGCGACCGTGGCCACGGTCGTGGCGGTGTTCAGGCCCTCGCCGATGCCGATGAGCACGTGCACGCCGGCCATCGTCGCCGAGACCGTCGTCAGCGACAGCTCCGTCGTGCCGCCCAGCCAGTACTGCAGGACGAAGCCCTGCGACGCGGCGACCACGCTGATCACGGAGGCCGCGAAGCCGGTGATGGCCAGACCGACCGGGGTACGCGGCAGCACCCGCAGCAGGCCGGCCACGAGCAGGTAGCCCGCCGCCGTCCCGAGAAGCGCCATGTTCGTGATGTTGAGCCCCAGGGCGGTCAGACCGCCGTCGGCGAACAACAGGCACTGGACGATGAGCACGGTCGACACGCACAGCGCGCCGACCCAGGGGCCAACGAGAATGGCCGCGAGCACCCCACCCAGCAGGTGGCCGGAGACGCCCGGTAGCACCTGGAAGTTCAGCATCTGCACGGCGAAGATGAACGCCGCCACGAGGCCCGCCATCGGGGCGAGCCGGTCGTCCAGGTCTGCTCGACCGCGGACGACGCACACGACGAGCGCGACCACCGCGATGCCCGCGAAGAGCGCGGACACCGGTGCGTCAACGATGCCGTTGGCGATGTGCAACGCCAATACGTCACTCATGACCCCTCCCCGGGTCGCCGTCCGGCGACCTCGCCATCGAGGCCGTTTGGACCAGCATATTGTTTAGTAGTTGTTACTGCAAAGGTCATGCAATAAGGAAGCAGGTGTGACGCACGCCCCTCAGCTGGCCAGGTACAGGCGGTGCACCTGGGCGAGCACGGCCGCACGGTCGGTGCCCTCGTGGTCGGCGAGGTCGTCGAGCAGGATGCCGCAGAGTGCGGACATGCCGAACAGCAGTTGCGCGGTCGCGGTGGACGGATCGGTCGCCTGCATCGACTCGTCCACCACGCGCCGCATCGTCGTGACGAACAACGCCGGGTCATCCTCCGATGCCGCGTAGGCCGTGGCCAGTTCCAGCGCCGGCGGCAGGACCGTGGCGAGGAACTCTTCCCGGGCCGCCATCAGCCGGCCGGCCCCGCGGCAGCTTTCGCGGCCGCGTAGCGGGCGGCCACGTCGGGCCAGTTGACGACCTCCCACATGGCCTTGACGAAGTCGGGCCGCACGTTGCGGTACTGCAGGTAGTACGCGTGCTCCCAGGCGTCGAACGCGAGCAGCGGAACCGACCCCTGGGCCACGTTCCCGTGATGGTCGTAGACCTGCTCCACGAGCAGCCGTCCGGAGCTCGGCTCGAAGGACAGCACGCCCCAGCCCGAGCCCTGCACGAGCGTGGTAGCGGCCGACAGCTGCCCGTGGAAGGCCTCGAACGACCCGAAGAACTCCGTGATGGCGTCAGCGAGGTCGCCGTCGGGGCGCTCGCCGCCGTCGGGGGACATGTTCTGCCAGTACAGCGAGTGCAGGATGTGGCCGGAGAGGTTGAAGGCGAGCGTCTTCTCCAGGCCCACGATGCCACCGAAGTCGCCCTTGTCGCGGGCCTCCGCGATCTTCTCAAGGGTGTCGTTCGCGCCCTTGACGTACGCCGCGTGGTGCTTGTCGTGGTGCAGTTCCAGGATCTGGCCGTTGATGTGCGGCTCCAGGGCGGCGTAGTCGTAGGGCAGGTCCGGCAGCGTGTACAGGCTCACAACGATCTCCTTGCGGTACGTGGCACATCTTGCATCACATTAGCTGTTGCAAGCTTATGGCAATAGATGCCGCAGCCGGTGAAGATCTTGGCGGCGTCGGTGGAGGTCGACGCCGCCTCATAACGGAAATTTGCGAAAAGGTTTTCTTGCGACGTAATCGCAGCTCAAGCCGCATCACCCGAAGCGCGCTGAGGCGCACCTCTTGAGTGTTGCGAAACAGTCTGGCAACGTCTTCGGACGTCGACGTGAGTCACTTCGTCGAGCCCGTCCACCCGCGAACACTCGGAAACGGAGCTGCGGCGCGCGGCTGCATGTTAACGCTCACATCGACCTCTATGTATGACATCGAGTCAGGAGGACCTCCCGTGCAAAGCCCGTCCCTGAGCCGCCGCGGCCTGCTGAAATCAGCGGGCGTCGCGGCCGCCGCCGGCGCCGTAGGCGGCACCGTCATCGGTCCACCGGCCGCCGGGGCCGCCGTCGCCCCGGCCCGACCCGACATCGGTGCGGGCGCCTACGCGTTCGACCTCGGCCAGGTCACCCTCACGTCGAGCCGCTGGTTGGACAACCAGAACCGGACGCTGTCCTACCTGCGGTTCGTCGACGTCAACCGGCTGCTCTACAACTTCCGCGCCAACCACCGCCTGTCCACCGGCGGCGCCGCGACCAACGGAGGGTGGGACGCACCGAACTTCCCCTTCCGTACGCACATGCAGGGGCACTTCCTCACCGCCTGGGCACACGCGTGGGCCGTGCTCGGCGACACGACGTGCCGGGATAAGGCCAACACGATGGTGGCCGAGCTGGCGAAGTGCCAGGCGAATAACTCGGCGGCCGGGTTCGCCGCCGGCTACCTGTCGGGATTCCCCGAGTCGGACTTCAATGCGCTGGAGGCGCGCACGCTCAGCAACGGCAACGTGCCGTATTACTGCATCCACAAGACCCTCGCGGGCCTGCTGGACGTGTGGCGCTACATCGGCAACACGCAGGCGCGCGATGTCATGCTGGCGCTCGCCGGCTGGGTCGACACCCGTACGGCGCGGCTGAGTTCGACCCAGATGCAGAACATGCTGGGCACCGAGTTCGGCGGCATGAACGAGGTTCTCACCGACATCTACCAGATGACCGGCACGACGCGCTGGCTCACGGCAGCGCAGCGGTTCGACCACGCGGCCGTGTTCAACCCGCTGGCGTCCAATCAGGACCAGCTCAACGGGCTGCACGCCAACACCCAGGTGCCCAAGTGGGTCGGCGCGGCGCGGGAGTACAAGGCGACCGGGACGACCCGCTACCGCGACATCGCGGTCAACGCCTGGAACATGACCGTCAACGCGCACACCTACGCGATCGGCGGCAACAGCCAGGCCGAACACTTCCGGGCGCCCAACGCGATCGCCGGGTACCTGGCCAACGACACGTGCGAGCACTGCAACACGTACAACATGTTGAAGTTGACCCGCGAACTGTGGCTGCTCTACCCGAACAACGCGGCCTACTTCGACTTCTACGAGCGGGCGCTGTTCAACCACATCATCGGCGCGCAGAACCCCGCCGACAGCCACGGCCACATCACGTACTTCACCCCGCTGCGGCCGGGCGGGCGGCGGGGCGTCGGACCGGCCTGGGGTGGCGGCACGTGGAGCACCGACTACAACAGCTTCTGGTGCTGCCAGGGCACGGGCATCGAGATCAATACGAAGCTGATGGACTCGATCTACTTCTACGACGGCACGACGCTGACGGTGAACCTGTACCTGCCTTCCGTGCTGAACTGGTCCCAGCGCGGCATCACGGTCACCCAGTCCACGACGTACCCGGTCAGCGACACCACGACGCTGACCGTCACGGGCAACGTCAGCGGCTCGTGGTCGATGCGGTTCCGCGTCCCCGCCTGGGCCGCCGGCGCCACGATCAGCGTCAACGGGGTGGCCCAGGACGTCACCGCGACGCCGGGCTCCTACGCGACCCTCACCCGGTCGTGGGCCTCCGGCGACACGGTCACGGTCCGGCTGCCGATGGCCGTGGCGCTCAAGGCCGCCAACGACAACGCCAACGTCGTCGCCGTCACGTACGGGCCTGTCGTCCTGTCGGGCAACTACGGCAACACGACGCTGTCGTCGCTGCCGTCGCTGAGCACGTCGACGGTGACCCGGACGGGCACCTCGTCGCTCGCCTTCACGGCCACCGCCAACGGGTCCACGGTGAACCTCGGCCCGTTCTACGACGCGCAGGGGCACAACTACACCGTCTACTGGAACGCCAGCGGCGGGGGGAGTACGGGCGGCAACGCCAGCTTCCGGCTCGTCAACGCGGCGTCCGGCCTCGTGCTCGGCATCCAGAACATGTCGACCGCCGACGGCGGCCTCGCGTTGCAGTGGGCCGACAGCGGCACGGCCGACCACGACTGGGAACTCATCGTCGACGGCTCGGCCGTGCGCCTGCGCAACGTCAACAGCGGCAAGGTCCTCGGCGTGGAGAACATGTCCACCGCCGACAACGCCCGCGTGTTGCAGTGGGCCGACAACGGCACCGCCGACCACCGCTGGACGCTCGTCGACGTCGGCGACGGTTCGCACAAGCTGCGTAATGTCCACACGGGCAAGCTGCTGGCCATCCTCAACGGCTCCACCGCGCAGGGCGCGCAGGCCGTGCAGGACCCGGACAACGGGTCGCTGGACAACCAGTGGCGGTTCCTGCCCAACGGCGCGCGGCGGATCCAGAACCTCAACAGCGGCCTGGTCCTCGGCGTGCAGAACATGTCGACCGCCGACGGCGGGCTGGTCATCCAGTGGAACAGCACGGGTACGGCCGACCACTTCTGGACCGCGATCGTCGACTCGGGCGGTTACCTGCGGTTCCGCAACTCCAATAGCGGCAAGGTGCTCGCCGTGGAGAACGCCGGTACGGCCAACGGGTCGCGGATCGTCCAGTGGGCCGACGACGGCAGCAACGACAACCGCTGGCGGCTGCGCTACGGCGCCAACGGGTACTTCCGCATCCAGTGCGCCGCGGGCGGCCGGGTGCTGGGCGTGTCCGGCGCGTCCACCACGCAGGGCGCCCAGGTGCTGCTCTGGGACGACAACGGCACCAACGACCACCTGTGGCGGTTCGTCTAGCCTCCCACCTGGTCCGGGCAGGGAGTGCCGTGATTCTGCGGCACCCCTGTCCGGGGCGGCGGGCGGCCGTCCCGGCCGTTGACGAGATTCTCTCGTGACCGGCGTCGCGGCGTCTGGCCCGTTCTCGACCGACTCGTGTGAGGCGTCGGCGCCATGGTTGATCAGATACGCTTGACCAGTTATGCCGAGAAAGTCTGGTTAGCGTCGTTTGATGCGGTGGCGCTGGAGGACCCATGATCATGCGTCATGCGGGCGGGTGACCCGGCCGCGCCGTACCTGACGGTCGGCGCCGTCACCCGCGACGCTTCGCTGGACCGGATGTTCGCCTCGTGACGACACTGTCGTGGGTAACGGTGGCGGTCTTCATCGTCGTCTACGTTTTCATCGGCACCGAATGGGTGCCCCGGGCCACCGCCGCGCTCGCCGGCGCGGTGATCGTGCTGGTGATCGGGGCCACCGACGCGGATCAGGCATTCTTCTCGCCCGAGGCGGGCGTCGACTGGAACGTCATCTTCCTGGTCCTCGGCATGATGCT
>JAEZGP010000209.1 GCA_023437285.1 Actinomycetes bacterium
TGTTGGTCACCATCAGGGCACACAGCGCGAACAACACCAGTACGACGACGGCCCACCGGCGGGGGTACAGCGACGCGTCGACGGGGAAGCCGAAGATCTCGGGATAGCCG
The DNA here is from genome assembly GCA_023437285.1 of Actinomycetes bacterium. Lineage (GTDB taxonomy): Bacteria > Actinomycetota > Actinomycetes > Mycobacteriales > Micromonosporaceae > Luedemannella. The sequence continues at coordinate 111 of JAEZGP010000209.1, forward strand.
ACCGGGGTTCCCTCCAGGCCACCGGTCCACTTCTCGTTGTTGAAGATCATCGCCGAGGCCGTCACGCCCAGCCCGAGCGTGACCACGGCGAGGCTCGCGCCCCTGGTACGCAACGCCGGCAGCGCCACGATGAGCCCGACGGGGATCGTCACCGCAACACCCACCACGAGGGCCACCAGGAACGGTGCCCCGAAGTCGCTGACGACCCGCCCGGCCACCAACGCCGCCACGCCAGCCAACGCGAACTGGGCGAGCGACAGCTGACCGGCGTAGCCGAGCAGCACCACGACCGACAGCATGACGATCGCCCACGTGGTCGAGATCATCACGGCGTAGACGAGTTCCGAAGGCAGCACGAACATCAGCCCGATGCCGGCCGCCAGCGCGACGAGGACGTTGACCGGACGAACGCGACCGGACCCGAGCCGCGGAAGCATCTCGGCGACCTGCGACCTGCTGATGATCTCCGGACGCATGATCACCAGGACGACCAGGATCACGAGGAACGGCAAGGCCTCCACGACACCCCGGACGTCGACGTACCGCGACGTGATCGACTGCAGCATCCCGATCGCGACGGCCGCCCCGAACGTGATCGGGAAGGAGGTGAAGCGACCGACGAGCGTTGCCGCGAGGGCAGGGATGACCAGCATCGGCATCTGGTCCACCGCGATGCCCGTCAAGGGACTGATGAGGATGCCGGCCAGCGCGGCCAAGCTACCTCCGGCGCCCCAGGTGAGCGAGCCGAGCAGGTTCGGCGACCACCCCAGGGTCGAGGCGGCGATCCGGTTCTCCGCGTTGGCCCGCACCGCCATCCCCAGGGGGGTGAAGCGGACGGCCGCCCACACCGCGGCGGTCGACACCACCGCGATCAGCAGGAGCAGCAGTCGATCGGTGCTGACCACCGCGCCACCCAACCGCCAGAGCTCGTGCGGAAGGAAGGCCTCGACAGTGCGAGGCAGGTCGCCCCAGATCAGGGTGCAGGTTCCCTGCAGCGCGATCAGCAGGCCGAGGGTCGCGATGATGCGCGCGAGGATCGTGGCGCGCATCAGCGGCCGCATCACCAGCCAGTAGACGCCGAGGCCCAGCCCGGCGACGAGCACGACGGCGACGAGCAACGCCGGCAGCACCGGCCACGATCTCGACACGTGCAGCTCGAAGAACAGGAACGCCCCGACCATGGCCATGCTGCCGTGGGCGAAGTTCACGACACCAGAGCCGCTCTTGATCAGAACCAGACCCAGCGACAGGAGGGCGTATGCAGCACCGGCGCCGAGCCCGATCAGAGCGAACTGGAGCAGACCCGACATCCCACGTCCTTCCGAGCGAGCGAACTATGAACCAACCGTTCGTTTGGAAATATAATACGGATCACACCGTCGCCGTCAACAGACGACGGCACACGGCCCAAACCTGCCGCGAGCTGGCCGCCGTCACGACGCTGGCTCCTGAGAGAGGCTCCTCATGCCGGGTACGCGTGCAGCACACGGCCCGGCGCGACCGGTCTGGCGCAGGGCGCCCAGCCGTCATCCCGACGGTCGGTCACGTTGGGGAGTCAGTTGCGGGTACCGCCGATGGAGGGAGGAACGACCCGCGTGGCCGGTGGCCATCCGAGTCGAACCCGTCTCCGGTCGTGGCACCGGGTACCGGCCCGCCTGAGCGCGAGTTCGTTGGCTGCTGGAAAGGGGCTATGAACGGTCCGGCGGCCCCGGGCAGGGCAGTGTCGTAGACCTATCAGCGAATAGGTGATCGGGCTCTCGGCCGTGCGCGGTCTGCGTCACCGGCCCGCACCGACGTGCCGGCTGCCCGACGACGGGTCGGCCGGGGCGACGTGTTGATGGAACCGGTCGGCGGCGGAACGGCCCAGCGTCGTGGCTGCCGTCAGCAGTGACGAGTCGAGTTCCGCGGATGCCACCGATCCGGTGACGGCTGGCCCGGCCTGGCCGGCCGCCTTCGGTAGGAGCCGGTTGACCGCGCCGAGGGCCCGTACCGTCGCGGCCGGGAACAGGCCGTGCGCCCGTACGGCGAATTTCGCGGCCGGGGTGAGAACCAGCTCGACCTGCCCGGCGGTGCCGGCGTCCACGTTGCGCCTGGCCGCCCGCTCGGCGTCCATGGACAGCACGGGCAGGCTGGCCGCCAGGCCGAACCAGGCGAACTCCTTGCGCCGCTGGCCTTTGAAGTACGCGCGCAGGTGCGACCCGGTGCGCATCAGCCCCGGTACCACGGTCGTGACCGTGACCCCCGTGCCGGCGAGCTCCGCGCGCAGCCCTTCGGACAATCCGACCGCGGCGAACTTGGCGCAGCTGTACGGCAACAGGTGCGGAACGCTGATCTTCCCACCAATCGACGTGATGTTGATGATGTGCCCTTGGCGGTGCTCGCGCAGGTGCGGCAACGCCGCGAGGCTCGGATAGAGCGTGCCCCAGAACATCACGTCCTGCGCCTGAGCGAAGTCGTCGACCGTCAACGCCGCCAACGGCGCCACCTGGATGATGCCGGCGTTGTTGACCAGAACATCCAGGCGCCCGAACCGGGCGACCACCGATCGGATCATCTCGTCGACCTGGGCCTGATCCGTCACGTCACAGCGCACGGCCAGAACGTCCCCACCGCGCGCGGCGAGGTCGGACTCCGCCGCGGCCAGTTCGCCGGAATCCCTCGCGCAGATCGCCAGCCGGTATCCCCGCGATGCGAGTTCGCGAGCGATCAACAGGCCCAGGCCCCGCGAGCCTCCCGTGACCAGCGCAACGCCATCACCCGGGTCACGGCCGCCCATGAGCCGACGGGCAGCCGCCACGGCTACCGCACCGACAAACACCGCTGCCTTCATCTGCGCCTTCATGACGTCCCCCTCTGCCGGTCATACGGGGCCCGGTTACCCCGTGCGGCTGGGACAAAACGGTCAGGGTCGGCTGGGTGGGCCGGGTACCGTCGACACGTAGGCTCGGCCGCCCCAACAACATCAGATCCACCGCATCGCACTGGAACTCCGGCGTAAGCCTCGGCGGTCTCCTCGTCGAGGACACCTTTTCCTACGGACACACGATCCAGTCTCAAGGTGTCCACACCCATGGGAGCGCAGCGTCGTCGTCCCCAGACGTCCGCTCAGGCGTCGGCAACACGCCGCACTGCCGCCAGCCGAGGGACTGTCCGATTCCCCTGATAGTCCCTTTACGGTCCCCGCAAAGCCTCTGGCTGATGGGTTAGCTGAGCCCTACATTCGTTGATGGTGCGGCGCATCAGCGTCGGAGGATAATTTCCGGCGGGCCGACCGGCGGCTCGATGGGAGGACCGGCGTGACTGGGTCGCAGGATGCCCTGTTTATCGGCCGTCGACGCGAGCAGGAGTCCTTCGTCGCCGTGCTGGAGTCCATGCTTCGTTCCGAGCAAGGCAGCGGCGGTGGCGGCACGGGCCGGCTCGTTCTAGTCACCGGTCAGGGTGGTATAGGAAAGTCCAGGCTCTTGAAACAGTTCGAGTCGATCGCGGTCGGCGAAATGCCGCTCGTCGGCCGGTTCGCCAAGCGGTTTTCCAAGGTGCTGATCGACTGGGGTGCGGCGGAACACGCGCTTGCCATTACAGACGCGACCGGACCAGACCCGGCGGACATGATGTCGGTCCTGGTCAGGCAGATGCGGAGTACGCTCAACGGGCGCTGGAGCAGGATCACGAAGCGCAACGCCTTCGAGGACTTCGATAAGGCGCTACAACAGGTGACGCGCCGCCGGGATGGCCTTCCACCGCTGGGCGGCGATCCGGGAGAGCGTGGTCGCAGGTTACTGAGCTCGCTTATCGGAACCGTGGCGCCTATGACGCCCTTGGCGCCCGCAGGCCAGTTCCTTGAAGTGGCGTTGACAGAGGGATACGGTGCAGTGGCCCAGGCATTGACAGGCCCAGAAGCGGCGCGGCAGGTCAGTGGCCGGGTCGTCTGCCGGGACGCGCTGGCCAAGGGCGTGCGGGCGCTTGCCGACGTCCGGCCCTTGGTTGTCATCCTCGACACCTGTGAGCTACTCGGTGATGCCGCCGACGACCTCCGGACGCTGATTCAGCAGTGCGGCCCGCGTGTGTGCTGGGTAGTGGGCGTGCGAATGGAGTCGCTAGACGACGCGAGCACCGACAGTGCGGTCCACCGGTATCTCGAGGCCACCGGAGCCGACCAGCTTGTACATCTGGAGATGAGCGGGTTCGACGAGGCCGATCTCGCCGACTATCTGGGCCGAGACGGACGCGTGTCATCCGACGGTCACCATGACCTTGGCAGGCTGCTGGGACTCACGATGGGGATCCCCCTCGCTGTCGAGCTGGCGACGGGAATGATCTCCCAGGGTGTCCCGTTGGCCGACCTGCTCAGCGACGTTCGCCCAAGCCAGGATGCAGCCCGCTTGGTGAGGGAGCTGGCCGAGCGCTACTTGCGCCACGTCTCCTCGGTTAAGGGCTTGACCAAGGATCTGGAGTATCTTTTTGGGCTCGCGCTGCTCCCCGACTACGTCGACGACTACGGCATCCTGGCTGAATTGTGGGACGTCCAGAACAAGGACATCCAACCGTTGCTCAGGGAGCTGTCCAGACGCCACGACTTCGTGCTCAGCGGGCGCACGGCGCAGCCGGGCGCGGTCATGCACAACATCGTTCGTGAGACGTTTCGACGTAGCCTGCTCGACGCGGACCTACGGGTCATGGTCAAATCTGCCAACGAACGTGCGATAGGCTACGTCAATCACAGGCTTGCCAGCTACCGAGTCGATGGCATCGAGCGGCAACTATCCAACGACGACCAGGACGACCACGCACACGCATGGCAGCGCTACGTTCTCGCGTTGCTATGGCACACCTTCTGGGCCGACACCGCGCACGGCGTCGCCCTCATGCGCCACCTCTATCCCGCGGCGGCGATGCTCGCCCCGCCGTTCGCAAAACTGCAGGCCGCCATCGCGCAGCGCCAACTGATCTCACCGGACCTGCGGGCTCGACGGCTACTCGAAGCCATAGCGGGTACCGATGGCCAGCGCCTCGACAGCATTTCGCTGAGCGAGGTGCTCAACGACTTCGAGCGGAGTCCCGTAGCCGCAGGCCCCTACTCCGACGACGTCCCCAATGAGGTCTATCTGCAGCTACTGAGAATTGCGCACAGTGACCAGCTTGATCAGGACCTCGGCCACTGGGTGATGGTCCTCAGAGAGCTCAGCGGCTTCGTGTACGCCCGGTTCAACGACAACCGGGTGCCGATCACACGAACCGTCGGAGCCATCAAGACCCAAGCGGAGCGGCTAAGCGCCGCACTCGCCAACGCCGGTCGGTACCGCGACGCCATCGACGCGATCGGCATCATCACCTTATGGGATCAGGACGATCCAAGTGTTCACAAGCACCTGGCACTGGCCAACGCCGCCCTGGGTAACGCATCTGAGGCCGAGCGGCAGTTTAAGCTCGCCATCCGCGCCGATCCGGACGAGGCCGAACTCCACGCGGCCTTCGGCGAACTGCTAATCCTGGCCGGTGCGGGGGACGAGCACGGACAGCGAGCGGCGCTGGACTGGGCGCTGAGGGCCGCACCTCACGACCACGTTCAGGCACTAGTACTGCGAGGCCTCATCCCCGGCCCATTGCCATCGGCCGAAGCACACGCAGAGATGGCCCACTACCTCACACGTGCGCTTTGGGCGACGGACCATGGAACGCCGCTGCACATCGCCGAACTTCGTGCTATCGCGCACGCTGCGCTAGGCGAGACGGACACCGCGCTCGCGGTGTTCGAGGCGGCGATCGGTATGTGGACTTCCGGAGACAAGTACCGTCGTGCGCTCTACACACTGCTGGCTCGGCACAATCCGCACGGAGCCGCGCGGCTAACAGAGGCATGGCAGCGTGTAATAGCACGGCATCCCGAGGCCGCTCGGCCTTGGGGCACCAATGAACCATTCCGCGCAAGGTGTTGATTACTGAGGGTGGTCAGGTGGTGCGGGCGTGGTCGAAGTGCAGGATGGTGAGGACTGCCGCGATGACGGTTCCGATCCGCCAGGGGTTGATGCTGACGTTGCGCAACGCTCGGAAGGTCATCTTCAGTAGGGCGTTGGCGCGTTCGCCGATGGCCCGGACCCGGTTGTGTGCCTTGTTGAACTGCTGCTGGGTGGTGGTGAGGCGGCCGTGTTTGGGGTTTTGAGCGCCACGGTGATGGTGGCGGCTTCGCCTTCGTAGCCGAGGTCGCCGAGCGGGCGTAGGTCGGCGCCGGCGGCGGTGAGGCGGGCAGGATCTCGGTGTGGGTGCGTGCGCAGGTGGTGTCGTGCTCGCGGCCGGATCGCACCGGGGAGGTCCACAAGGGCCAGCCGTCGGGTGCGGCGATGATCTGGACGTTGCCGCCGTGGTTGTCGTGCTTGCCCACCACCACAGTTCCACCCCCGGGTGGGGCCTGGTGTGGATACCCGGTCGGTTTCGATGAGGGTGCCGTCGATGATGACGTGACTGTACCCGGCCGTCTTGGCGGCGAGGAGGGCACCGTGCAGGCC
>JAEZGP010000347.1 GCA_023437285.1 Actinomycetes bacterium
GCCTCTATGTCGGCCAGCAGCACCCGCAGCGACACGCCGTCCATGACGAGGTGGTGTGCGGTGACGAACAGCAGCGGCGCGCGGTCGCGGCCGCGCGGCAACAGGCGGGCCGCGACGAGCGGGCCGGCCAGATTTAGTTCAGCGCGGGCCGCGTGGGCCTCCTCCGCCACGGCGGCGTCCTGCTCGTCGGCGGTGAGCGGGGACAGGTCGCGGCGGCGCAGCACGTGCGTGGGCGGGGCGGGGGTGGGTTCCTGCTGCCAGCCGCCCGCCGCGCGGGCGAACCGCAGGCGCAGCGCGTCATGGTGGGCCACCACCGCGTCGACCGCCTCGGTGAGCGCGGCCGCGTCCACATCGGATGCCAGCTCGACGAGCACCGACATGGTGAAGTGACGCAGCTCCCCGTGGATGTCGAAGAACCAGTGCTGGATCGGCACGAGCGGGGCCGGGCCGTCGACCGGGCCGCGCACGGCCGGCGCGTCGTCGTCGGCGCTCGACGCGGCGGCCAGGTCGGCCACCGTCTGGTGCACGAAGACGTCGCGGGCGGCCAGCCGCAGCCCGGCCTGCCGGGCCCGCGCGACGACCTGGATGGCCAGGATCGAGTCGCCGCCCCGGGCGAAGAAGTTGTCGCCCGCGCCGATCCGCTCGACGCCCAGCGTGCGCGCCCAGATGTCGGCCAGGACCTGCTCGTTCGGGGTGCCCGGGGCCACGTAGGGAGTGTCGGACGCCCCCGTGTCACCAGGGTCGGGCAGCGCGCGCCGGTCCAGCTTGGCGCTGACCGTACGCGGCAGTTCGGCCAGCGGCACGAACGCCGACGGCACCAGGTGGTCGGGCAGCCGCCGCTTGAGCGAGACCCGCAGCCCGGCCACGTCGACGTCGCCCACCACGTACGCGACGAGCCGCTGGTGGCCGTCCGCGCCGGCCCGCGCGACCACGGCCGCCTCGGTCACGCCGGCCTCGGCGAGCAGCGCCGCCTCGACCTCGCCGGGCTCGATCCGGAAGCCGCGCACCTTGACCTGCTCGTCCGTGCGGCCCAGGTACTCCACGACCCCGTCGCCGGTCCACCGGGCCAGGTCGCCGGTGCGGTACATGCGCTGCCCCGGCTCGCCGTACGGGTCGGCGACGAACCGCCCGGCGGTCAGGCCGGGCCGGTTGAGGTAGCCGCGCGCGAGCTGGTCACCGGCCAGGTACAGCTCCCCGACGACGCCCACGGGGGCGGGTCGCAGCCGGGCGTCGAGCACGTACGCGCGCACGTTGCGCAGCGGCCGCCCGATGACCGGCCGGCCGTCGTCCTCGATCGGGCACGACAGCGCGTCGACCGTGCACTCGGTCGGGCCGTAGAAGTTGTAGGCCGTGGTGTCCGGTGCGGCGGCCAGGTCGCGCCACATCGCCGGGTCGACGGCCTCGCCGCCCAGCATGAGGATGGCCGGCCGGTGCCGGGCGTCGGTGAGCAACCCGGCCGGCAGCAGCTGGCGCAGGTACGACGGGGTGAGGTCGAGGAAGTCGACGCGCTCGGTGGCCACGTAGTCGACGAGGGCCGCCGGGTCGAGCCGGACGGCCCCGTCGATGAGGTGCAGCTCGTGCCCGTCGGCCAGCAGGGCGGGGCCCTCCAGCGACGTGTCGAATGAGAACGCCGCCGTCAGTGCGACCCGCAGGCGCCGCCCGCCGGCGCGGGCCACGAAGTCGGCGCGGTGGTTGGCGACCAGGTTCGCCAGCGCGCGGTGATCCACGACGACGCCCTTGGGCACGCCGGTCGAGCCGGAGGTGTAGATGACGTACGCGGCGTTGTCGGGCCGCAGCGGGCCGCGCCGGTCGGCGTCGGCGAGGTCGTCGGCGGCGAACCCGCGTAGCCGCGCCGCCGTAGCGGGGTCGTCGAGGGCCAGCGACGCTACCCCGTCGACGGCGGTGGCCGACGCCGTCACGACCAGCGCGGGGTCGGCGTCGCGGCACAGCAGCGACAGGCGCTGCGCGGGCACGTCGGGGTCCACGGGCAGGTACACCGCGCCGGTCTTCCACACCGCGAGCATCGCGACGATCGCGTCCGCGGTGCGGGGCAGCGCCAGAACGACCCGCCGCTCCGGGCCCGCCCCGTCGGCCACGAGCAGCCGCGCCAACCGGTTGGCCCGCGCGTTGAGTTCGCCGAACGTCAGCCGGTCGGCCCCGCACACCAGCGCGGTACGCGCGGGCTCGCGGGCCGCCTGCGCCTCGAACAGCGCGGGCAGTGTCGTGTCGGGCGTGGCGAGGGCGGTGTCGGTGCCGGCGGCCAGCACGTCGCGCAGTTCGTCGGCGGAGCTGAGCGCCACGTCGGCGAGCGGCCGGTCGGGGTCTGCTGTGATCCCGGCGAGCAGCGCCACCAGGTGGCCGGCCAGCCGGCGCACGGTCGCCGCGTCGAACAGGTCCGTGCGGTACTCGATCGACCCGGCCAGCCCGTCGCCGCGCGGCTGGAACTCCACGGTGAGGTCGAAGTTCGACTCCCGGCGGGTCAGCGTGGCCGGCGTCGCGGTCAGGCCCGCGAAGTCGGTGGCGCCGCCGCCGGCCGGGTGCAGCAGCACCATGGCGTCGAACAGCGGGTTGCGGCTCGGGTCCCGGTCGGGGGCCACGGCGTCGACGACCCGCTCGAACGGCGCCTCGTCGTGGGCGAACGCGTCGAGCACCGTCTCGTGCACGGCGCCCAGCAGGTCGCGGAACGAGCGATCACTGTCCACCGTGGAGCGCAGCACGACGGTGTTGACGAAGAAGCCGACCAGCCGCTCCAGCTCCGGCCGGTGGCGTCCCGCCACGGCGGTACCGACGGCAACGTCCTGCTGCCCGGCGTAGCGCGCGAACAGCGCCTGGCAGGCGGCGACCAGCGCGGCGAACAGGGTGGTGCCGCCGGCGCGGGCGAGGTCGCCGAGTCGCGCGGTCACGTCGGCGTCGACGGTGAACTCGTGCACCGCGCCGGCCGTCGTGGCCACCGCCGGGCGGGGCCGGTCGGTGGGCAGCTGCAACGGCTCCACGCCGGCCAGCCGGTCGCGCCAGTAGTCGAGATGACCGGTCAACGCGTCGCCGGCCAGGTGCTCGCGCTGCCACGCCGCGTAGTCCGCGTACTGCAACGGCAGCGCCGGCAGGTCGGCCGGCTCGCCCGCGCGCGCCGCCCGGTACAGGGCGGCCAGCTCCTCGCCGCTCACGCCCATGGACCAGCCGTCCACCACGATGTGGTGGGCGGTCAGCAGCAGGACGTGCTCGGTCGGGTCGAGCCGCACCAGCAGCGCCCGCAGCGGCGGCCCGACCCGCAGGTCGAACGGCCGCTCGTACTCGCGGGTCAGTACGGCGTCCAGCTCCGCGGCCCCCGCGTCCACCACGGGCAGGTCCACCGGGCCGGCCGGGTTGACCACCTGCACGGCGGTGCCGGCGTCGTCGGCGAACGTGGTGCGCAGGATCTCGTGCCGGGCCACGAGCTGGGCCAGCGCGGTGGCCAGGGCCGGCACGTCCAGTTCGCCGGTCAGCCGCAGCGGCAGCCCGCTGTGGTACTCGGCGGTGCCCGGCCGCAGCTGCTCGGCGAACCACAGCCGCTGCTGGGCGAACGACAGCGGCAGCGGGCCGCCACGGTCGGCGGTCGGGATCGCCGGGGCGGCTCCGTTGCCTCCGGCGAGCCGGCGGCGCAGCTGTTCGCGCAGCTCGGCGGGCAGCGCGGCGACGCGGCGCTCGTACGTGGACGTCATCGGGTGGCTCCTCACAGCTCCTGGGCGGCGGCGAGCCGCTCCAGCTCGGCCAGCACCGCGTCCTCGACCAGCTCGGCGAGCCGGGCGACGGTGCGGGCGGTCAAAACGTCACGGGGCGTCAGGTCGACGTCGAACGCCGCCTTGATCCGGGCGGTGACCCGCAGGCTGCGCAGCGAGTCCCCGCCGTGGTCGAAGAAGTCGTCGTGTACGCCCACGCGCGGCGCCCCGAGCACCTGCGACCAGATGTCGGCCAGCGCGGCCTCGGTGTCGGTGCGCGGCGCGACCGGCTCGGCGACCGGCTCGGCCGCCTCCGGCTCGGGCAGCGCGCGGCGGTCGAGCTTGCCGTTGGGGGTCAGCGGCAGGGCGTCGAGCACGGCGAAGCCGGTCGGCACGAGATAGTCGGGCAGCGTGCGGGCCAGGTGCGCGCGCAGCTGCGCGGGGGTGGGCCGGTCGGCGTCCGGCGCGGGTACGACGTACCCGACGAGGCGGTTGGAGCCGCCGTCGTCGCGGGCGATCACCGCGGCGTGGGCCACCGCGGGGTGTCCCGCCAGGGCGGCCTCGATCTCGCCGGGCTCGACCCGGAACCCTCGAATCTGCACCTGCTCGTCGACGCGCCCCCGGAACTCCAGCTGCCCGTCGGCGCCCCAGCGCACCAGGTCGCCGGTGCGGTACATCCGCTCCCCCGGCCCGCCGAACGGGTCGGCCAGGAACCGCCCGGCGGTGAGCCCGGGCCGGTTCAGGTAGCCGCGCGCCAGGCTCACGCCGGCGACGTACAGCTCGCCGAGCGCCCCGACGGGGACCGGACGCAGCGCGCCGTCCAGCACGTACACCCGGGTGTTGGGCAGTGGGCGACCGATCGGCGGCGCGCTACCGGCGGGAGTGAGGGGGTCGGACCAGGTGGCCACGACGGTGCACTCCGTGGGGCCGTACGAATTGATCATGCGGCGGCCCGGCGCCCACGCCGCGACCAGCTCGGCCGGGCACGCCTCGCCGCCGACGATGACCGTGCCGAAGTCGGGCAGCGCCTCCCGGGCGTCCACGGTGGCCAGCGCGGCCGGCGGGATCAGCGCGTGCGTCACCCGCCGCTCGCGCAGCACGGCGGCGAGCTGGTCGCCCAGCAGCGGGCCCGGCGGCGGTACGACCAGGGCCGCCCCGGCCGGCAGCGACATGCACAGCTCCAGCACCGACGCGTCGAAGCTCGGCGACGAGAACTCCAGCACCCGGTCGCCGGGCCGCACCGCGTAGTGCTCGATCTCGGCGGCGGAGAAGTTCGCCAGGCCCCGGTTGGTCACGACCACCCCCTTGGGTCGCCCGGTGGAGCCGGAGGTGTAGATGACGTACGCCGGGTGGTCGACGTGTACGAGCGGGTCCGCGACCGGGTCGGCCGGCCCCCGCCATGCCGCCTCGTCGTCGACGGCCAGCCACCGCTCGGGCGCCACCACGCCGTCCGGTGATCCGTGCCCGACCACCAGGACCGGGTCGGCGTCGGCGAGCATGAAGGCGATCCGGTCGGCCGGGTACGCCGGGTCGACCGGCAGGAACGCCGCGCCGGCCTTCGCCACCGCCAGCTGCGCGGTGACCAGGTCGACCGAGCGCGGCAGCGCCAACGCCACCACCCGCTCCGGCGCGGCCCCCCGCGCGATCAGCACCCGGGCCAGCCGGTCGGAGCGCGCGTCGAGTTCGGCGAAGCTCAGCGCGCCGCCGTCCCAGACGAGCGCGGGTCGCTCGCCGTGCCGGGCCACCGCGGCCGCGAACAGCTC
>JAEZGP010000369.1 GCA_023437285.1 Actinomycetes bacterium
GTGTGCATCTGCACCGTGGCCAGCCCGAGGGCCCGCTCGATCGGCCCGGCCGTCACGTCGACGAACTGCATCCGCCCGTACGGCACGATCGACAGCCGGCGCACGACCCGCCCGTGGCGCACGAGCAAATCGTCCGCGCGTTCGGCGTACCCCCAGGATCTGACGACGCGCGGCAGCATGACCGCGCGGACCACGCCGACCACGACGGCGATCGCGCCGACCGTCAGCGGGACCCACGACTGCCAGAACAGCCACACCACCAGGCTCGGCACGACGATCCACAACACGGCGATGGCGAGGGAGATCAATTCCAGCCACAGGAGCTTGGGGGAGACGGGCCGCCACGCCACGTCCTCGGGCCAGATCGTGAAAGCGGACACCCTGTCAGGGTATGCGGCCGTAACCAGGGCAGGATGGCCCCATGGGGTATGACGCGTTTCTGCTGCTCTCGTTCGGTGGGCCGGAGGGGCCCGACGATGTGGAGCCGTTCCTGCGCAACGTCACGCGCGGGCGGGGCATCCCGCCGCAGCGGTTGGCGGAGGTCGCGGAGCACTACCGGCGCTTCGGGGGCGTGTCGCCGATCAACCAGCAGTGCCGTGACCTGATCGCCGCGTTGCGGCCGGCGTTTGCCGACGCCGGCGTCGACCTGCCGATCTACTGGGGCAACCGCAACTGGCATCCGATGCTCGCCGACACGGTCGCCCGGATGCGCGACGACGGGGTGCGCCACGCGCTGGCGTTCGTCACCAGCGCGTTCGGCTCCTACTCGGCCTGCCGGCAATACCTGGACGACATCGTGGCGGCCCGCGCGGCCGTCGGCGAGGCAGCGCCGGTCATCTCCAAGATCCGCCACTTCCATGACCATCCGGGGTACGTGCGACCGCACGCGGACGCGGTGCGCGACGCGCTGGCCAGGGTCACGGCGGCGACGGACGGCCCGGTACGCCTGGTGTTCACCGCGCACTCCATCCCGACGGCGATGGCGGCGACCGCCGGCCCGACGGGCGGCCGCTACGAGGCGCAGCTGCGGGAGACGGCCGCGCTGGTGGCCGGCGACCGGCCGTGGGACCTGGTCTGGCAGTCCCGGTCGGGCTCGCCGCACACGCCGTGGCTGGAGCCCGACGTCAACGACCATCTCGTCGCGCTGGCCGGCGCGGGCGTGGCGGGAGTGGTGCTGAGCCCGATCGGCTTCGTCTCCGACCACCTTGAGGTGGTCTGGGACCTCGACACGGAGGCCGCGGCGACGGCGGAGAAGCTCGGCCTGGCGTACGCCCGGGCGGCGACCCCCGGCACCGATTTCCGGTTCGTGTCGATGATCGTCGACCTGGTGCGGGAGCGGCTGGTGCCCGGTTCGCCGCGCGCGGCGCTCGGCGCGGTGCCGACCTGGGACGTGTGCCGGCCCGGCTGTTGCCCATCGCCGCAGGTCCGCTGAGCGGGGTTGCTCCACGCATACTCGGTATGCATACTGCGTACTCATGAGTGTGCGTTATGGGCTCCTCGCGCTCCTGGAACGCGGGCCCCGGTACGGCTACCAGTTACGGGCCGAGTTCGAACAGGCCACCGGCGGCACCTGGCCGCTGAACATCGGGCAGGTCTACACGACCCTCACGCGCCTGGAACGCGACCAGCTCGTCCGCGCGCTGCCGGAGTCCGAGGCCGGCCAGCGACCCTACGAGGCGACCGAGGCGGGACGGGCCGAACTCGCCCGCTGGTTCGCCACCCCGATCCAGCACGGCGACCGGCCGCGCAACGAACTGACCATCAAGCTCGCGCTCGCCATCACCACGCCCGGCGTCGACGTGCGGGCCATCGTCCAGGCGCAGCGCACGGCCAGCATGCGCATGCTGCAGGAGTACACCCGCCTGCGGCACGGCGCCGACAACCCCGCCGACCTCGCTTGGCGGCTCGTCCTCGACGCCATGATCTTCCAAACCGAAGGTGAGCTGCGGTGGCTCGACCACTGCGAGGCCTCCCTCGTGCGGTTCTCCCCGGCCGCTGTCGCGCCGACACCCACCCCCGACACCGAACCCACCCCTCACCCCATCCCGGGAGGCACCCGATGAGCGCCGTCCTCGAACTGCGCGGCGTCCACCGCGTCCACGGCAAGGGCGAAACGGCCGTGCACGCGCTCCGCGACGTCTCCCTGCGGGTCAACCCGGGCGAACTCGTCGCCGTCATGGGCCCGTCCGGGTCCGGCAAGTCGACCCTGCTCAACCTCGCCGGCGGCCTCGACGCCCCGACCAGCGGCGAGGTCGTCGTCGCCGGCCAGGTGCTCGGGCAATGCAACCGCCGTCAGCTCGCCGCCGTGCGGCGGCGGACCATCGGGTACGTCTTCCAGCACCTGAACCTGCTGCCCAGCCTGACGGCCGTCGAGAACGTGGCGTTGCCGGCCGAGCTCGACGGGCTCGGCATCCGCAAGGCGCGCGACCTCGCCATGGCCGCGCTCGAGGCGGTCGGGCTCACCGACCTGGCCCGCCGGTTCCCCGACGAGATGTCCGGCGGCCAGCAGCAGCGCGTCGCCATCGCCCGCGCCCTCGTCGGGCAGCGCAAGCTCGTACTCGCCGACGAACCCACCGGCGCGCTCGATTCGCAGACGGGCGAGGGCGTCCTGCGGCTGCTGCGTACCCGCGTCGACGCCGGCGCCGCCGGGATGCTCGTGACCCACGAGCCCCGCCACGCCGCGTGGGCCGACCGGGTCGTGTTCCTGCGCGACGGCGAGATCGTCGACACCTCCGGCCCGCTCGCCCAACCCGAGCAGCTGCTCGCCGCGACCCCCGGCGTCACGGCGTGAGCCCGCTGGCATCCTGGCGGACCGCGCTGCGCATCGCCCGGCGGGAAGCCCGGCGGGCCAAGGGACGCACCGCCCTGGTCGCCGTCATGATCGGGCTGCCGGTCGCGGGGCTGAGTACCGCCGCCGTCACGTACGACATGTTCAAGCTGACCACGCAGGAGGCGGTGACCCGCGACCTGGGCGCCGCCGACGCGATGCTGTCCTGGGTGGAGGACAGCCCCATCACGCAGATGCCCGATGGCCTCGGCTACTCCGCCGACGAATCGAGGCCGGGCGGCCCGAAGCGCAAGACCGACGCCGACGTCCTCGCGGTGCTCCCGGCCGGCAGCCGCGTCGTCAAGCCGGACGAGGTGTCGGTCGAGATGCGCACGGCCACCGGGACCGGGATCCTGCCCGCGCACACCCTCGACGTGACCGACCCCATCTACGCCGGGCACGTGGCACTGGTGCGCGGCCGCGCCCCGGCGGCCGCGAGCGAGGTTGCCGTCAGCGCGAGCGCGATCGACCGGCTGGGCGCCGACGTCGGCGGCACGGTGAGCACGGCGGACCGTACGCGCACCTTCACGGTCGTCGGCGTGATCGAGTTCCCGGCCATGCTCAACGACCAGCTGGTCTTCGCGCCGGGGGCCATGCCGCCGTCGATCGACGAGGATCCGTCGTGGGGGCAACGGCGCTGGCTCGCCGACACACCCACCGCCATCTCGTGGGATGACGTGCGGCGGCTCAACGAGAAGGGCATCCTGGTCCGTTCGCGCGCGGTGCTGCTGGACCCGCCGGTCATCGAGGACTCGGTGCTGGGCGGTGGCGGCGGCGGTGTCCCCGAATCCGATGAGCTGGCCCTCGGCGGGCTCCTGGCCGGCATGTGCGTCCTTGAGGTGGCGCTGCTGGCCGGGCCGGCGTTCGCGGTCGGTGCGCGGCGGCGCCAACGCCAGCTCGCCCTCGTCGCCGCGAGTGGTGGCACCGGGGCGCACGTGCGGCGCATCGTGCTCGCCGACGGCGTCGTCCTCGGGTTGGTCGGCGCCGTCTGCGGCGTCATCCTCGGCATCGTGGTCGCGTTCGCGGGACGGCCCGTCATCGAGCAGTACCTGTTCCACGGGCGCGCCGGCGGCTACCGGGTGTTCCCGTTGGCGCTGTTCGGCATCGTGGCGCTCGCCGTGGTCACCGGGCTGCTGGCCGCGCTGGTGCCGGCGTTCGTCGCCGCGCGCCAGCCGGTCGTCACGGCGTTGCAGGGCCGCCGGGGCGTCACCCGGTCCCGCAAGCGGTGGCTCGCACTTGGCCTCGCGATGACGGCGTTCGGCGTGGCCGTCGCCGCGTACGGGGCGTGGGACACCAACGAGCAGGTCGTGCTCGCCGGGCTGGTGGTCGGCGAACTCGGGCTGGTGCTGTGCACGCCGGCCCTGGTCGGGCTCATCGCCCGGCTCGGCGGCCGGCTGCCGGTCGCGCCCCGCATCGCGCTGCGCGACACCGGCCGCAACCGGTCCTCGGCCGCCCCGGCGATCTCGGCCGTCATGGCAGCCGTCGCGGGCAGCATGGCGCTGAGCGTCTTTTTGGGCAGCAGCAACGCGCAGAACGAGGCCAGCTACGAGCCCACCCTGCCGTACGGGACCGCGATGGTGATGATCAGCCCCGACTACCTGGGGCGTTCCGACCGGGGCGCCGTCGACCAGGACGCGATCGCGGCCGCCCTGCGGGCCAACCTGCCGACCTCCTCGGTCCTCACGGTGTCGTCGCTCGGCTGCGCGGACCAGCCGGCGGCCACCGGCGACTCGCCCAGGCCGTGCGGGTTCAGCGCCTTCGCTGAGCTGCCGCCCGAGCGCCAGTGCCCGTACGAGAACCTGCAGCGCGAGCCCACCCTCGACGAGCAGAAGGCGGCCGCCCGTGACGACCGGTGCGACCGGGCGGACGGCACGTGGACGTCCGGCATGATGAGCACGGTCGTCGACGACGGGGCGGCGGTCGCCGCCGTCACGGGCGCCGGCGGGGACGACCTCGTCCGCGCCGCCGAGACGCTCCAGCGGGGCGGCATCGTCGTCACCAGCCCCGCCCTGGTCAAGGACGGGAACGCCACGCTCGTCGTCGAAAGCTGGCGCGAGGACGGGGTCGCCGGCGAGGCGAAGCGCTTCAGCGTGCCCGCGTACGCGGTCAGCGCGGCCCCCGGCCTGTCCACGTTGATCGTGTCGCCGCAGGTGGCGGCGCGCGCGGGAGCCAAGGTCGTGCCGTTCGCGGTCGTGGCCGTGGCCGGCCGCGCGCCGACGCAGGCCGAGATAGACGCGGCCAACGGCGCGGTGCGCGGCGTGGACGGGCGGGTCTACCTCTCGGTCGAGCAGGGCCCGTCGAACGGGGAGGATCCGACCATGCTGGTGCTGGCGATCATCGCCGGCGTCGTCGCGCTCGGCGCGGCCGGTGTGGCCACGGGCCTGGCGGCCGCCGACGGGCGGGCCGACCTGTCGATCCTGGCGGCCGTGGGCGCCTCACCGGGCCTGCGGCGGCTGCTGTCGCTGAGCCAGTCGGGCGTGATCGCCGGGCTGGGTGCCGTGCTCGGCGTGGCGGCCGGCACCGGGGTGGCGGCTGCCGTGCTGTTCGCGCTCAACCGGGTGTACGCCGACCGGTGGCCCGCTCCCCTGCCGATGCCGATCCTCATCCCCTGGACCAACGTCGCGCTGCTCGCGATCGTGGTGCCGGTGGTGGCGATGCTCGGCCCGGGACAGTGCGTCAGGACCTAACCCACTCACCGGCGACGAGCGCGACGGATTCAGTCCTCCAGCGGCGAGTTGCACGCGGCGACCAGCGCCTCGCGGCACGCGACCGTCAGCGGTCGTAGGGCCTCGTCGCGCTGCTGCATCTCGAACCCGTTGACGGCCCCGCCCGGCGCGGCCACCTCCGCGAGGGCGAGCACCTGGTCGAGCACGCAGGCGCGGGCGAACAGGCGCCGGGCCCGGGGGGTGTAGCCGGGCGGCAGTTCGGCCCCGTTCTCCGGGCGCCGCAGCGCCGCCAGGGCGGTGGCCAGCTCGGGCCGCCAGGCCGCCACGTCGAGGCGGGTCAGCTGGGCGGTCGCGGTCGCCAGCGCGCTCGACAGGGTGGCCTCCGCCTCCCCGGCGGTCGGCGCGTGGCCGGTCGGGCACGGCGCCTCGGGCAGCGGGTACACCTGCCACACCACGGTCTCGAACGTGTCGCCCGAACCCGAGGTGTGCGTGCGTACCTGTGGCACCAGGCCCAGCCGGCCGGCGATCACGCCCTCGCCGGCGAGCAGCGCGGCGCTGGTGAACGGGCCGGGACCGGGCAGCCCGCGCGGGTCGCCGGGGGCCGGCAGCACGAGCCGGATCTCGTCGGGGTGCAGCCGGGAGAGGACGCTGAGCGCCTCCCGCAGCGGCACGTCGCTCCAGGTGCCGGGGGCGTCGGCGACCAGGTGCTCCTCGTCGCCGCCGACCTCGTCGGCCACGTCGTCATACGCGACGATGCCGGCGCGCCAGGCCCTGACCCAGCTGACCAGCCGGGTCGAGCGCCGCGCGGCTGCGGTCGCCGTCCGTGCGGGGGACATGAACGCTAGGGTACGGCCTGCGACCTGGCCATGTCTCGTTGAGCGAGCGGACCGGGGTCCGACGGGTGGGTCGAAGCGGCGTGGCGCGCCGCCGTTCGTGCCGCGTGGCGCACTACGGTCGGGACGCATGGGACGTGGGGACAGGTACGGTCACGACGTACTCGCGGGGGCGCGGACGCCGCGCCGCGCGGTGCCGGAGGTGGACGCGGAGATTGACCTCGTGGTGGAGGATCCGGACTCGGGTTTCTGCGGCGCGGTCGTCGGGTTCGAGGCCGGCGCCGTGATCCTGGAGGACCGGTTCGGCGGGCGGCGCGTGTTCCCGCTGGCGCCGGCGGCGTTCCTCCTCGACGGCGAGGTCGTCACCCTGCGCCGGCCGGCCGTGGCGAAGGCGCCCACGCCCCGTGTCACGGCGTCCGGTTCCGTGGCCGTGCCCGGCGCGCCGGCGCGCGTGGCGCGGGCCAGCCGCATCTGGGTGGAGGGCCTGCACGACGCGGCGCTCGTGGAACGCATCTGGGGCGACGACCTGCGGGTCGAGGGCGTCGTGGTGGAGCCGCTGTCCGGGGTGGACGATCTGCCCGACGCGGTGCGCGCGTTCGACCCCGGGCCGGGGCGACGCCTGGGCGTGCTCGTCGACCACCTGGTGGCCGGCAGCAAGGAGGCGCGCATCGTGGCCGGCGTGACCTCGCCGCACGTGCTCGTCGCCGGACACCCCTATGTGGACATCTGGCAGGCGGTCAAGCCCGCGCGGCTAGGCATCGCCGCGTGGCCCGTCGTGCCGCCCGGCCGGCCCTGGAAGGAGGGCGTGTGCGCGGCGCTGGGCGTCGCGACGCCGGCCGAGATGTGGCGGCGCGTGCTCGCCTCGGTCAACGACTGGCACGACGTCGAGACGCCGCTGGTAAACTCGATGGAGCGCTTGATCGACTTCGTGACGGAGTAGGCCCTACATCGCCGGCCACGGGTCGCGGGTGAACACCCACGTGGCGATGTCGAGCGCGGCGACCGTGCCGGCGCGGCTGCGGCGCACGCGCAGGTACTCCCCGTCGTTCTCGCCCGAACGGCAGCGCCACCGGTCACCGCCGACCGACGTGAACCGCCAGGGGGTCGTCGGCGTCGGGCCCAGCGAGCGCAGCACCAGCTCGCGGGACTCGCTGTCCCAGCGCGCCTCGTACTCCAGGCCCATCCACCACCAGCGCCCGCACAGCGGCTCGACCTCGTTGGGTGGCGCCGCGCCGGGGCGCCACGGCCGCGGCGGCGGCGCCGGCTCGCCGTCGAGGACCGCCTCCAGCAGGCGGATGCCGAGCCCGCCGATGCCGCCGGAAATCCCCAACCGGTACGCGTTGGCGAAGGCGACCACCCCCGTACGGCTGGGCCGGTGCGTGACGAGGATGGCGAGGTAGCCGGGCATCGAGCCGGTGTGCCCGGCGAAGACGCGCTCGCCGCGGCGCCACAGTTGCAGGCCCAGTCCCTGCCCGCCGCTCCAGCGTTCCGGGTCGGCGATGATCGCGGGGGAGGCCATCTCGCGCATGGTGGCCGGGGCCAGCAGCCGCGGGTCGGGGGCGGCCAGGAACGCCGCCCAGCGGGCCAGATCCGTCACGGTGGACCACAGCTGTCCGGCCGGTGCCATCGCGCCACTGTCGTGCCGGGGCTCCTCCCGCAGCGTGCCGTGCCACGGGTGGACCAGATAGCCACGGGCGAACGGCTGGGTCGCCTGGTACGTCGTGCGGTCCATGCCGAGCGGTTCCAGAAAACTCTCGCGTACCGCCGTCCACCAGTCGGTCCCGGCCACCTTCGCGGCCACGCCGCCCAGCAGCCCGTACGCGAGGTTGGAGTAGTGGTAGCGGCGCAGCGGCGGCCACGCGGCCTTGTCGGGGCCGATCGTGGCGACCAGCGTTTGCAGGTCGCCGCCGACCGAGCGCTCCCACCAGGCGCCGTCGGGTTCGCGCTGCACGCCGCCGGAGTGGGCCAGCAGTTGGCGCAGCGTGACCCGGCCCAGGGCCGTGCCCGGCAGGTGCCGCTCCAGCGGCTCCTCCAGGCTCAGCTTGCCGTCGTCGCGCAGGCGCAGCAGCAGCGCGGCGGTGAGCGTCTTGCTGATGGAGCCGATCCGGTACTGGGTGTTGGCGTCGGGTACGGGCAGCTCCCCGGCGCCGCTGACGTACTCCAGTTCGCCGTCCCTGACGATCCCCGTGACCAGGGACGGCGCGCGACCCTCGGACTGCGCGCCAGCGACGATCTCGTCGACGCGATGAACGGTCTGGGGTTGCAGGGTCACGCGGGATCTTCCCCTCATTCGGTGGCGTCCGACATTAGCAATGTGCAGATCCGTACGCGTTGAACGGATCCTGGTCGGGCGTCCGGTTCAGCCCTGTCCGTTCGGCCCCCCGGTAACCCGGCGAGTAGTCGGAAGTGGACAAGGCATGTCACGATCGATATGTGGCTGCTGTCATCTGGCTTGTCGCGGGAATCCTGCTCGCTGTCGCCGAGCTGATCACCGTCGACTTCGTGCTGATCATGTTGGCGGCTGGCGCGCTGGGTGCCAGTCTCGCCGCATTCCTCGACGCGCCCTTCCTCGTACAGGTGATCGTCTTTTCCGTGGTGTCCGTGCTCGGGTTGGTCACGGTGCGGCCGGCCATCAAGCGCCACCTGCACCGCAACGCTGACCGCACGCCCATGGGCGTCGAGGCGCTCGAGGGCACCGAGGCGACCGTGATTGAGCAGGTGACGCACGCCGGCGGCATGGTCAAGATGGGCGGCGAACTCTGGTCGGCGCGGCCGTACGATGCAACGCAGGTCATCGAGGTCGGCGCCCGGGTACGGGTGGTCGAGGTCAAGGGCGCCACGGCGCTGGTGTGGAAGGAGTGATCGTGGGCGGCGGAGAAATAGTCCTGGGTCTTATCGCGGCGGCGGTCATCCTGTTGGTGGTCATCACGTTGGCCAAGTCCGTGCGCGTGGTGCCGCAGCAGCAGATGAACGTCGTGGAGCGGCTGGGCAAGTACCAGCGCACGCTCACTCCGGGTCTCAACGTGCTCGTCCCGTACCTGGACAAGATCCGCACCAAGGTCGACATGCGCGAGCAGGTGGTCAGCTTCCCGCCGCAGCCGGTGATCACCTCCGACAACCTGGTCGTGTCGATCGACACAGTGCTCTACTTCAAGGTGGTCGACCCGGTCCGGGCCACGTACGAGATCGCGAACTTCCTGCAGGCCATCGAGCAGCTGACCGTGACCACGCTGCGTAACGTCATCGGTTCCATGGACCTGGAGAAGGCGCTGACCAGCCGCGAGGAGGTCAACCGGCACCTGTCCACGGTGCTCGACGAGACCACCGGCCGCTGGGGCGTCAAGGTAACCCGCGTGGAGATCAAGGCCATCGAGCCGCCGCCGAGCATCCGCGACTCGATGGAGAAGCAGATGCGCGCCGAGCGTGACCGCCGCGCCGCGATCCTCAACGCCGAGGGCCACAAGCAGTCGCAGATCCTCACCGCCGAAGGTGAGAAGCAGGCCGCCGTCCTGCGCGCCGAAGGCGAGCGGACGGCCCGCATCCTGCAGGCCGAGGGCCAGGCGAAGGCCATCCAGACCGTGTTCGACTCGATCCACACCGCCAACCCGGACCCGAAGGTGCTCGCATACCAGTACCTGCAGGCGCTGCCGCAGATCGCGGCCGGTCCGTCGAACAAGATCTGGATCGTGCCGGCCGAGCTGACCAAGGCCCTGGAGGGCATCAGCGGCGCGCTCGGCGGCCTGGCCACCGCCGGCCCGGTCGCGTCGGCCGGTCCGGCCGAGCCGCTCGGCGAACTCACCGAGCCGGCCGAGGAG
>JAEZGP010000382.1 GCA_023437285.1 Actinomycetes bacterium
GATGTACTACGAGTACGAGGTGTCCGCCGCGGAGCCGCTGCGCGGCCGCAGCGACTTCTTCGAGATAGGCGCGATCCGCAACGGGGTCGAGAACTACAAGACGGTGATCGGGCCGATCGAGGCCCGCCCCGCCAACGCCGCCGCCGGCGGTACGGTCACCATCACCATCCACGCCGTCAACACCGCCGGCGAGGAGGCGCCGACCCGGCAGGTGCGCGCGACGCTGCGGCCCTGCCGGATCAGCGGCGACCGGGGGTGAGCAGGCCGCGCTCGAACGCGGCCGCCACCGCCGACGCCCGGTCCTTCACGCCCAGCTTGGCGTAGATGTGCAGCAGGTGCGTCTTGACCGTCGCCTCGCTGATGAACAGCTGCGCCGCCGCCTCCCGGTTCGTGGTGCCCTGCGCGATCAGGCCCAGCACCTCCAGCTCCCGCTGGCTCAGCGGTTCCTTGGCGGGGTTGCGCAGCTGGCCCATCAGCCGGGCCGCCACCGACGGCGACAGCACCGCCTCGCCGGCCGCGGCGGCGCGTACCGCCCGGAACAGCTCCTCGCGTGGGGCGTCCTTGAGCAGGTAGCCCGTCGCGCCGGCCTCGACGGCCGGCAGCACGTCGCTGTCCGTGTCGTACGTCGTGAGCACCAGCACCCGCGACGGCACCCGGCGCTCGCGCAGGGCGACGATCGCGGCCACGCCGTCCATGCGCGGCATGCGCAGGTCCATCAGGATCACATCAGGCAGACCGGCCGACGCGACCGTGACGGCCTCGTCCCCGGTCGCCGCCTCGCCGACCACCTCGAACCCGGGGTCGCCGGCGAACATGCCGCGCAGCCCGTCCCGCACGACGGGGTGGTCGTCGACGATCACTATCCGGATCACTGTCATGCCGTCACGATCGCCGGTACGCACGCCGAGATGGCGGTGCCCGCGCCGGGCTCGGACTCGACCGCGAGGGTGCCGGCGACCCGGCTGACCCGTTCGCGCATCGCGGACAGGCCGAAGCCGCCGTCCGTACGGTCGGGCCGCACCTGGGTCGGGTCGAAGCCGGCGCCGTCGTCGCGTACGTCGAGCGTCACGAGGTCCTCCATGTACGACAGGGTGAGGCCGACGCGCGACGCGTTGGCGTGCTTGGCCACGTTGGTCAGCGCTTCCTGGGCCGTGCGCAGCAGCGTGATCTCCAGTTCCGGCAGCAGCGGCCGGGCGTCGCCCGTGGTGACCAGCCGGGCGGGTACCCCGCTGTCGCCCGACCAGCGGTCCACGACCTCGGCGAGCGCGTCGGGCAGCCGGGCCGCCTCCAGCGGCTGGGGGCGCAGCGCGTGCACCGAGCGGCGGGCCTCGGTCAGGCTGTCGCGGGCCAGGCGCGCCGCCGCGCGTACGTGCCGGCGCCACTCGTCCGGCTGCCCGGCCGCCTGCTCGGCCGCCTCCAACTGGGTGACGACACCGGTGAGACCCTGGGCGAGCGTGTCGTGGATCTCCCGGGCCATCCGTTGGCGCTCGTCGAGCACGCCGGCCTCCCGCGCCTGGATGATCAGCTGGGCGTGCAGGCCGGCGTTCTCGGCCATCGCAGCCTCCAGCTTCTCGTTCGCCTCGGCGAGCGCGGCGATCTCGCGCTGGCGCCGGGCCGTCTGCGCGTCGGAGATCCAGCTCAGCGCCATCATGGCGCTGGTGAGTGCCAGGTTGAACACCCACACCAGCGCGAAGATCATGACGCCCATGAGCCCGCTGGTGAGCGTCTGGATGCCGCCCGACTGCGACAGGGCCGTGGAAACCGCCGTGGCGGCCACGCCGAGGTAGCGCCAGCGCCCCACCAGGGCGTACACGGCATGCAGGTACCCGCCGAACGAGAAGAAGCCGAACAGCGGGCTGTTCACCACGAGCAGGAACGACAGGACCGTCAGGACGGCGAAGTACCCGCCCATCAGGCCGCGCCGGTGTTGCCACTGCGGGTGCAGGGTGACCATCCAGAGCATCCACAGCCCCGTCACCACGGCCAGGGCAAACGTGCGGGGCAGCGAGTCCACCGGCCAGAACGGGGAGACCAGCCAGGTGAGCAGCATGGACACGACCAGGCACACGTACGGGACGATCGTGAGGACCCGACCCAGTCCGCGTTCCCAGCCGTCCAGCTGGCTCGCAGTACTCACTGCCATCGGAACATTCTGGCCGCCGCCAGCCCGAACGCCACCAGGTATCCGACGAGCACGGCCACCGGGCCCAGGCCCGGCCAGTCGCCCGTGGTCGCGGCGCGCAGCGCCTGTTCGCCCGCGCCCAGCGGGGTCAGGTCGGCGATGGTACGCAGCACGGGCGGCATGACCTCGCGCGGGATCCACAGGCCCGCGAAGAACATCAGCGGGAAGAACAGCAGCGAGCCGATCGCGGTGGCCGCCTTGCCGTTCGGCGCGACGGCGGCCACGAACAGGCCCAGCGCGAACACGGCGGCCGAGGTCAGCAGGAACGCGAACCCGTACGCGACCGCGTTGCGCGGCAGCGACACGTCGAACGCGATCCGGCCCACCGCGAGGACCAGCCCCACGGCCACCAGGGCGATGAGCATGTTGGCGATGAGCTGCGCGGCCACGACGCGGACCGGGTTCACCGGCGTCGTCGACATGCGGCGCAGGATGCCCCGCTCCCGGTAGGTCGCCAGGACGACCGGCGCCGCCTGCAGCGCGAGCATGGCGAGTACGAAGATGGCCGCGATGGCGACGTACAGGTCGATGACCCGGTGGCCGCCCAGCGTCGGCTCCGGCTTGCGGAACGCCTTGACGTTGCCCAGGATCGCCACGAGCACCGAGGGGAACAGGACGGCGAAGAACACCGACATCGGCTCGCGCAGGAACAGCCGCAGTTCGGTCAGGGTCAGCTTGCGCAGCGCGGTCATACCGTCGTCTCCTCGTCCGTGTCGATGGAACGGCCCGTCAACGCGACGAAGGCGTCGTCCAGGGTGGCCTGCTCGACCCGCAGGTCGAGGGGGCGGATCTGCTCGCGGGCCAGCACGGTGACGACGGCCAGCAGCACGTCCTCGCGGCCGGTGACCAGCACCCGTGGGCCGCTGCGGGTCACGCTCGTCACCTCGGGCAGCCCGTCGAGCAGCGTGTCGTCCAGCGGCACCGACGGGCGGAACCAGATCCGCTGCTCGTCGGCGACCTTCGCGGTCAGGCCGGCGGGCGTGTCGAGGGCCACGACCCGTCCCGCGTCGATGAGCGCGAGCCGGTCGCAGAGGCGCTCCGCCTCCTCCATGAAGTGGGTGACCAGGACGACCGTGACGCCCTTGTCGCGGATCGCCTCCACGAGCTGCCACGTGTCGCGGCGCGCCTGCGGGTCGAGCCCGGTGGTCAGCTCGTCGAGGATCGCGACGCGCGGCCTGCCGATCAGCGCGAGCGCGATGGACAGCCGCTGCTTCTGCCCGCCGGAGAGCTTGCCGAACTGGGTCTTCAGCTGCGCCGTCAGGCCGAGGTCGGCGACGAGCTGCCGCCAGTCCGCCGGGTCGGGATAGAACGAGCTGTAAAGGTCGAGCGCCTCGGCGACCGACAGCTTCTCGGGCAGTTGGCTCTCCTGCAGTTGCACGCCCACGAGGCGGCGCAGCTTCGCGCCGTCGGTGCGCGGGTCAAGGCCGAGCACCCGTATGCCGCCGCTGTCGGGCGTCCGCAGGCCCGCGATGCACTCGACCGTCGTGGTCTTGCCCGCGCCGTTCGGGCCGAGGATGCCGAAGATCTCGCCCTCCTCGACCGTGAAGGAAACGTCGTCGACGGCGACCCGCTCGCCGTACCTCTTGTTGAGGTTGCTGACCTCGATGACCGGCATACCCGTCCTCTCCCGACCCGCCCCCGTTGCGATACCAGCGTGCGGCACGCGCGCACGCCGCGAATCGACCGCGCGGCAGGCCCGCGTCGCGCATGGGTGGAGCTTGTTTATCAACCCATCGGTGGATGCGCGGCCGCCCACCCGGGCGGGGGGTGACCGGCGTGGGGGAGGGTGAGGAGGTGCGCATGGACCCGCAGCGGGCATTCGACACGTACGTCGCGGCACGGTTGGCGGCCTGGTCGCGGGTGGCGTACCTGCTCACCGGTGACCGGCACCTTGCCGAGGACCTGGTGCAGGTGACGTTCGAGCGGGTCGCCCGGCACTGGGAGCGGGTAAGCGCCAACGGCGACCCCGACCCGTACGTGCGGAAGATCCTGCACAGTCAGCACGTGTCGCTGTGGCGGCGGCGGTGGCGCGCGGTCGAGTTGCGTGCCGAGGTGCCCGACGGGCGTCCCGCGCCCGACCACGCCGCCGGCAGCGACCGCGCCGTGATGGTGCGC
>JAEZGP010000387.1 GCA_023437285.1 Actinomycetes bacterium
GCGGCAGGCCGTCCGGCGCCGGCTCGGGCCGGGTAGGCCCGGGCACCGCCCCCGCGAGGGCGGTCAGGCGCACCTCGCACGCGGCCACCGCGTGGGCTGGCCTGCCGCACGCGGCGCAGGTCACCGGCAGCACAAGATCTGCCAGTACGCCTGCCAGCCGCCCGATCGCCCTCATGCCCGTAGCCTGCCGCGCGAATGCGATCTTGCCAAGGGACTACCGGCCCCTTGTGGACAGGACTCCCGCCGGTTGTGGATAACGCTGTGGGAAAGCAGGTCAGAGCTGTGGACGCCCGCTCAGCTCGGGTAGAACACCAGGCTCGAACCGTCCTCGCGCCGTACCGTGCCGCTGCCCGGGTAGTACTGGTAGGCCTGCCCGTTGACCTGTGCGTACACGGTCTGGGCCAGGCTGGAGTCCCACGGCGGCGGCGCATAGGTCGACAGGTCGGCGAGGCCCTGCAACGCGAGCGCCTGGGCCACGTCGAGGCGGATCTCGCCGGAGGGGCCGTTCTCCTTCGCCTCCCGGGCCGCGGCGCCGTCGGCGTTGAAGGTCCACGCCACCACGCGGTTGTCGGCGGTACCCATCACCAACAGCTGGTTCTCCGCCGACCACACGACGCCGGTCGGCTCGAAGCTGGTCTTGACCAACTGCGCGGTGCCCACCGTGACGGTCGCCCCGTCGACGGTCACCGGCGCGACGTAGACCTTCCGGCGCGCCAGCAACGCGACGCGCCGGCCGTCCGTGGCGACCGACACCTGGGTCACGCCGCTGACGTTCAGCGACGACAGTTCCCGCGCCGTGCTGCTGCCGCCGTCGACGACATGCAGCACGCCGTCGATCGCGACGAGCGCCTTGTCGGTCTTGTACAGCCAGGCGGGCCGCGCGATCGACGTGGGTCGCCCGACCCGCACCGCGACGTGCCGGGGCGCCGTGCCGTCCTTGTCGACACTGACCACTGAGAGCGAGAGGCGACCGCCCGTACGCGAGACGATGGCGCCGTACGTGGCGTCGCGGTTGATCGCCGCGCTGACCACGTCGCGGTTGACGGTCTTGTCGCTGAGCAGCACGGGCTGCACCGACACATTCTTCGCGACCACCCGCCCCTTGTTCGCACCCGTCTGCGGGATCGCGTAGGTCTGCGCGGGCCGGGGCAGCGTGAACGTGCCGTTGTCGCGCAGGTAGTCGTCCGACGCGCCGTCGATCGGTCGCGGGCTGCCCTCGATGTTCAGGCTCAGCTCGACGGGCTTGCCGTTGACGGCGCCCAGCGTCCAGCGCAGTTGACTCATGAGGCGGCGCGCCTCGCGCTCATCGGCGTAGGCGGCACCCGAGAGGTTCACCCGCAGCTGCGTGTCCGTGGAGGCCAGCACAAGGTTGTCGCCGCGCTTCGTGCCCTCCCGCACCGGGTCCACCACGCTCTCGACCCATGAGGACGGGCCAGCGAGCAGATAGTCGACCGCCGTGGTGAGCCTCAGGTCCTGGTTGGTGGCGCGCGAGAAGTACCGCACGTCGGGAACGAGCACCTGCCCGCTCTTGTCCCAGTAGTAGACCGGAAACGCCCGGTAGTGCTCATACAGCGCCTGGTCCCGCAGGAGCATCATGGGCGGCACGTCGGAGAACTGAAGTCGGGGGTCCTGACCGCCGCTACGGATGATCTTGAAGGTCAGGTCCGGCTGGCTGTTCTGCGAACGCTCGAGCTTGCCCGCGTCGCGCAGCACACCGATCCACTCGACCGCAAGCTTCACCCTGGTCACGCCGCCCTCCTCGGCACCGATATTGACGCCGAGCACGCGGACCACCTGGCGCGGGCTGTTCTTGCCGGGCTGCCAGCTCTCCAGCGCCTCCGGCGCCAGGAACTCGCGGACCCGCTCGATGGGGGCCTCGTCCGTGCCGGCCGCCGCGTCGAGGTACGCGAGGACGAGCTCCTCCGGGTCGCGGATGCCCGTGGGGCCGGCGGGTTGCGCGTACGTGTCGGCGTTCGCCGGCGCGAACGCGTCGAGCCCGTCGCCGATGCGCTGCGGCGCGTCGGACGTGGTCACGCCGCAGCTGGCGAGCGCGACGCTCGCCGCGGTCAGCACCGCGACGGCGAGGCGACGGCGGGTGGTGGTCATCGCGGCTCCCCTGATCCGGCGGTGAGGACGTCAGACTCCGGTGAGACGGCGGTGAGGACGTCAGACTCCGGTGAGGCGGCGGCGTCGACGCCGCGCGCACCCGACTGGACGGTCTGGCGGATGACGACCGGGCCGGCCTCGACATCGTCGGGCACCAGCCGCAACGGCGAGGACACCAGATGCTCGCCGGCCCGGGTGGGCAGCGTGAGCCGGAACTGGGCGCCCTTGCCCGGCGCGCCCCACGCCTCCAACCAGCCACCGTGCAGGCGGGCGTCCTCGACGCTGATCGACAGGCCGAGGCCGCTGCCGCCGGTCTGCCGCGCGCGCGACGGGTCGGCCCGCCAGAACCGGTTGAAGACGAGCTTCTCCTCACCCGCCTTCAGCCCCACGCCGTGGTCGCGTACGGTCACCGCGACGACCCCGTCGGCGACCGCCAGCCGGATCTGCACGGGGTGGCGTTCACCGTGGTCGACGGCGTTGCCCACCAGGTTGCGCAGCACCCGCTCGACCCGCCGGGGATCGATCTCGGCGATCACCGGCTCGTCGGGCAGGATCACTTCGAAGTCGACGCCGGCCCGCTCCGCGACGCCACGCAACTGGTCGACGACCCGGTGGACGATGGGCACCAGGTCGGTGGGTTCGGCGTCGAGCACCGCGAACCCGGCATCGAAGCGGCTGATCTCCAGCAGGTCGGTGAGCAGCCGCTCGAACCGGTCCAGCTCGGCCTGCAGCAACTCGGCGCTGCGCGCCACCGGAGGCTCGAACCCGTCGCGCTCCGTAAAGATCAGGTCGGCGGCCATCCGGACAGTGGTCAGTGGGGTGCGCAGTTCGTGCGAGACGTCCGAGGTGAACCGGCGCTGCAACCGCGACATCTCCTCCAGCCGCTGGATGTGGCGCTGCAGGTTCTCCGCCATCTGGTTGAACGACGCCGCGAGCGCGGCAAGATCGTCTTCTCCGCGTACTTCCATGCGCTGGTCGAGCAGGCCGGCCGACAGGCGTTGGGCGGTTCGGGCCGCGACCCGCACCGGACTCACCACCATCCGGGTCACCAGAAAAGCCATGGCGGCGAGCAGCAGCACCAGCGCGGTCCCCGTGGCGAAGAGGATATTGCGCACCAGTTCGGCGGCGCGCACCTCGTAATCCAGCGGGAAGAAGTAGTAGACCTCCAGCTGGTACGTCCGGGCGGTGATCGTACGGCCGAAGGCCAGGTACGGCTGCTCGCCGACGCCCGCCACGTCGATCGCCACGCGCTGCTGCACGAAGCCGCCGGCCGCCACCTGCTGCTTGAACCTGTCCGGCAACTGCCAGTACGCCGAGGCGTCCGGCTGGGCGGTGAGCGGCACGTTGGATTCCTTGGAGGGCACCACCACCACGGAGAAGCCCTCCTGGTTGCCGCGGGCGAGACCGGCGACCAGAACGGGCAGGTTGTTGCGCAACGCGGGGTCACCGCGCGGGTCGGGCACCTGCTTGACGTTGTCCTTGAGCAGTTCGGTGCCCGCCACGACCTGCTTCATCGCGTCGGCCGTCTTGGCGTCGAGCAGGCCCTCCACGATCATCTTGCCGACGACCAGCCCGAACGTCCCGACCAGGGCGGTGGACGCGACGAGGGTGATGGTCACGACACGCAACTGCAACGACCTCCGCCAGGCGCGGCGGAGGTTGGCGAGGAACGTGGCGGGCCGGGAGGGGCGAAGCATGCGTCGTTATGCCGTCCCCGCCTTATAACCGACGCCACGGACGGTGAGGATCACCTCGGGCCGCTCCGGGTCCGGCTCGATCTTGGCGCGCAACCGCTGGACGTGCACGTTGACCAGGCGGGTGTCGGCCGCGTGCCGGTAACCCCAGACCTGCTCCAGCAGGACCTCGCGCGTGAAGACCTGGCGGGGCTTGCGGGCCAGCGCGACGAGCAGGTCGAACTCCAGCGGAGTCAGCTTGACCTCCTCGCCGTTGCGGGTGACCGTGTGCGCGGGCACGTCGATGGCGATCTGGTTGCCGGTGGGGCCGATGGTGAGCATCTCGGGGGCGGCATCCTCGCCCCGGCGCAGCCGGGCCCGCATCCGGGCCACCAGTTCCTTGGGCTTGAACGGCTTGACCACGTAGTCGTCGGCCCCGGACTCCAGGCCGAGCACGACGTCGACCGTGTCGCTCTTGGCGGTGAGCATGACGATCGGCGTGCCGGACTCGGCCCGGATCGCGCGGGCCACGTCGATGCCGCTCATGCCGGGCAGCATCAGGTCGAGCAGGACGATGTCCGGCCGCGCCTCGCGGAACGCCGACAGGGCCCGTTCACCGTCCGCGACGAACGAGGGCAGAAAACCTTCATTGCGCAGGACGATGCCGAGCATCTCGGCGAGGGCCGGATCATCGTCGACCACCAGGACACGCGCTCTCATGGCGTCCAATATTCCATCCTGGCCGCCGATTGTGGGAACGGCCGAACGTCGGTCCCGGACCCCACCCTGAGGGTTAGCCCGACTTTTCCGGACAAGAGTCTAATTCATCTTCCAGGGTACGGGGTCGCCCGGCCACCAGCCCGGCCGTGGCGTGCACCACCAGCGCACCGATCAGTACCGCCACCGGCGCCACCCAGGTCCCGGTGAGCTCGTAGAGCACACCGATGAGCAGGGGCCCCGCGGCCGCGAGCAGGTAACCCACGCTCTGCGCGAACGCCGACAACGCCACCGTCCCGGCGACGGTACGGGCCCGCATGCCCAGCAGCGCCAGAACGAGCGGGAAGCTGCTGTGCCCGACGGCCAACATGGCGACCCACAGCAGTGCGCCCGATCGGGGCGCCACCAGCAGCCCGACGTAGGCCACCGCCGTCACCAGGGCGAGCACGCCGATGAGGAGGCGCTGGTCGGTCCAGCGGGCCGCCAGGGCCGGCATGAACAGCGCGATCGGGATGCCGATCGCCATCACGCCGGACAGCAGCAGGCCGGCCACCTCGGCCGAGAAGCCGGCATCGCGGAACACCTGGGCCAGCCAGCTCATCACCGCGTACGCCCCGAACGACTGCGCGCCGAACAACAGCGCCATGGCCCAGCCGAGTCGGGTACGCGACGCCCGTACCCGCGACGCCGGGCTCGGCGCGTCCGCCGGCTCGGCGCTCACCCGCGCGGCGGCGGCGCGGGACTCGGCCGCGCTCATGCGGGCGACCACGACCAGGGGCACGATCGCCACGGCGGCGAGCAGGGCCCACACCCCGAGCCCCGCGCGCCACGAACCGGCGAGGTGGGCGACCGGCACGGAGGTGGCCGCGGCGGTCGCGGTGCCGACGACGAGGGTCATCGAGTACACGCCGGTGATCGGCCCGATCTTGTGCGGGAAGTAGCGCTGGACGACCGAGGGCAGCAGCACGTTGCCGACCGCGATGCCGGACAGCGCGATGGCGCTGGTCACCACGAACACGGCGGTGGAGGCTGTGAAGGCACGCACCGCCAGGCCGACGGCGAGCACGCCCATGGCGACGAGGAGCAGCCGGGTGGCGCCCAGGCGTCGCGCCAGGCGGGGGGTGAGCGCGCCGAAGGCCGAGAAGCTGAGGGCGGGCAGCATCGTGATCACGCCGGCGACGGACGGCGACATGCCCAGGCCGGCGCTGACGTCCTCAAGCAGTGCGCCGAGACTCGTGACGGCCGTGCGCAGGTTCAGGGCGACCAGCACGATCGCGGCCAGCACAAGGCCGCTGCCGATGAGCTTCGATGAGGTGTCGGGAGCGGGAGGGGACGGGAGCGGGGGGACTGGTCCGGACGGTGCATCGACCAGGCTGGGTGGAGCCACGCATCCGATCATAGAATGATGGGATGAATTTCAACCCTAAGATGTAGTCCATGCCACTGCGCACTCCCTCCCGCACCACCCTCATCACGCAGGTCATCGCGCAACTGAGGGAACAGATCACCTCCGGCGAGTGGCCCGTCGGCCAGCGGATTCCGCCGGAGCCGGAGCTGGCGGCGACGCTGGGCATCGGCCGCAACACGCTGCGCGAGGCGGTCCTCGCCCTCGTCCACGCCGGCCTGCTGGAGCGCCGGCAGGGCTCCGGCACGTACGTGGTCGGCGCGACGGAACTGTCCACCGCCGTGGCGCGTCGGGTGGCCGAGGCCGAACTCGACGAGGTGCTCGAGGTGCGCCGGGCGCTCGAAGTGGAGGCCGCGAGGCTCGCCGCGTTGCGGCGTACCAATGAAGATCTTGAAGCGCTCGACGGCGCGCTCGAGGCCCGCGAGGCCGCGTGGCGCGCGGGCTCCGCCGAGGCCTTCATCGAGGCGGACGTGGCGCTGCACGTCATGGTCGTGGTGGCCGCCCACAACCAGGTGCTCGCCGACCTCTATCTCGACTTCGGCGCCGCCCTGCGGGCCAGCGTCGCGGGACACATCGGCAACGAGCTGACCCAGGAGCGCTACGTCGACCACTCGCGACTGATCGACGCGATCCGCGCCGGCGACCCGGCCGCCGCGGCCACCGAGGCCGCCGCCTACCTGGAGCCCATGGGCCCGCGCTGAACGGCTGTCCACAGGCAACGGACCTGGGGTCGCCAGGGATGCGCACGCATGCCACGATGGTGCCTTCTGCCACCACGGGGGTTTCCGCGTGCGCGCATCCGCACCACCAGCTGGCCTGCAGGCCAGGCCGCTGACAACGGGCGAACTGCTCGACGCCGCGGTCGCCCTGCTGCGCACGCGTGCGCGCGCTCTGCTCCTCGGCGGGCTCGTCATTTCCGTGGTGGAGCAGGCGATCCTGTTCGGCATGCGGCAGTACGCCGACGTGGTCAACGGCATCTGGCCCCACGAGGACCGCTACGGCGCGTTCTGGCTGCTGCTGGTCGTCGGCGCGGGCACCGAGGCGCTCGCCATCGCGCTGCTCGGCATCACCGCGAGCGCGGCCCTGCCCGCGACGATCGGCGCCACCGGCCGGTGGCC
>JAEZGP010000479.1 GCA_023437285.1 Actinomycetes bacterium
CCGCACGCCCGCGTCGACGTGGTGGTCGCCCCGCGCGCCGTCGCCGGGCTGCCCGCGATCACCGTCGACGGGGTCGAGGTGGGGGCCGCCCCCGACGGCGCCGACGACGTCGAGCTGCGGCTCCGCCCGCACCCCGGCGCGCCGGCCAGCCCGCTGCAGAAGGGCGCCTCCGGCGGTGAGCTGTCGCGCGTGATGCTCGCCATAGAGGTCGTCTTCGCGGGTTCCGGGGGCCCGTCGACCCTGGTGTTCGACGAGGTCGACTCCGGCGTCGGCGGGACGGCTGCCGTGGAGATCGGCCGGCGGCTGGCGCGACTGGCCCGTACGCATCAGGTGTTGGTCGTCACACACCTGCCGCAGGTGGCCGCGTTCGCCGACCACCACCTGGTGGTGGCCAAGGACACCAGCGGGGCGGTCACCACGAGCGGCGTGCTGGTGGTACGCGACACCGACCGGGCTCGTGAGCTGGCCCGGATGCTGGCCGGTCTGCCCGATTCCGACCTCGGTATCGCCCACGCGGAGGAGCTGCTCGCGGTCGCCAGTCGCGACAAGCGGGCATAATGGCGGGGAGTGCGCCCTCGCCCGGTGGTGAGAGCGCACGGGCATGTCGTGGCGGAGTTACGCCCTGGTAGGTGTCAAGATTGGCGGCGATGCGTCTACCCACGTTGCGCCGGTCCCGGTCCGCTGACCCGGGCGTGATATCCGGCCCGGTCCGGCTCGACCGGCGGACCAAGCGGCTCGTCGGCCGGCTGCGGCCGGGCGACATCGCGTTGATCGACCATGTCGACCTCGACCGGGTCGCGGCGGACTCGCTGGTAGCGGCGCGGGTCGCGGCCGTCCTCAACGCCAAACCCTCGATCTCCGGACGGTACCCGAACCTGGGGCCGGAGGTGCTCATCGAGGCGGGCATCCCCCTGCTGGACGACCTCGGCGAGGACATCTTCCAGCTCGTACGCGAAGGCGACGATCTCGTCGTCGAGGCCGACACCGTGCTGCGTGGCGGGGAGGCGATCGCCACCGGCATCCGCCACGACGCGGGCACGGTCGCCAAGGCCATGGCCGACGCGCGCGAGGGCCTGTCGGTGCAGCTCGAGGCGTTCGCCGCCAACACCATGGAGTACCTCAAGCAGGAGCGTGACCTCCTGCTCGACGGCGTGGGCGTGCCGGAGATCCGCACGAAGCTGGCCCGCCGGCACTGTTTGATCGTGGTGCGCGGCTACGACTACCGGGCCGACCTGGAGGTGCTGCGCCCCTACATCCGTGAGTTCAAGCCCGTCATCATCGGCGTCGACGGGGGCGCCGACGCGCTGGTCGAGGCCGGGCACACCCCCGACATGATCATCGGCGACATGGACTCCGTCTCCGACGACGTGCTGCGCTGCGGCGCCGAGGTCATCGTCCACGCGTACCCGGACGGTCGGGCGCCGGGCCTGCACCGCACCGAGCAGCTCGGGGTGCCGGCCGTGCTGTTCCCGGCGGCGGCCACCAGCGAGGACATCGCCATGCTGCTGGCCGACGAGAAGGGGGCCTCGCTCATCGTCGCGGTAGGCACGCACGCCACCCTGGTGGAGTTCCTCGACAAGGGCCGTGGCGGCATGGCGTCGACGTTCCTCACCCGGCTCAAGGTCGGCGGCAAGCTCGTCGACGCCAAGGGCGTCAGCCGCCTGTACCGGCAGAGCATCTCCGGGTCGGCGCTGCTGCTGCTCCTGCTCTCCGCGCTGGCCGCGATGGCGGCGGCCGTCGCCGTGTCCACGGTCGGCAAGGCGTATCTGGGCATCCTGGCCGAGTGGTGGGACAACCTCGTCTTCGACCTGCAGAGGCTCTTTTCGTGATCAATTTCCGGTACCACGTCGTTTCCCTCACCGCCGTCTTCCTGGCCCTGGCCATCGGCCTGGTCGTCGGCACCACGGCGCTCAACGGGCCGATCTCGGAGTCGCTCAAGGAACAGGTCGACCAACTCGGCAAGCAGAACCAGGAGCTGCGCGACCGGATCAACCACCTCGAGGACGACGTCAACAAGAAGGAAGACTTCGCCAGCCAGGTGGCCCCCGCCCTGCTGGCCACCAAGCTCGCCACCGACCGGGTGCTCGTGCTGACGCTGCCGTCCGGCGCCGGCTACGTCGAGGACGTCACGCAGATGCTCACGCTCGGCGGCGCGACAGTCACCGGCATCGTCCAGGTCAACGACAAGTTCATCGACCCGGCGCGCAACGACGAGCTGCTCGACCTCGCCCACCAGTCGCTGCGTCCGTCGATCACGGGCACGCTGCCCACCAACACCGACGGGGTCGAGGCGTCGTCGGCGCTGCTCGCGGCCGTGCTGCTGGCGCGGGTACCGCCGGTGCCGGACACGGACCTGGCCAGCGTGCTCGCCGCGTACCAGAAGGCGGAGTACCTCACGATCAACCAGAAGGTCTCCGGCGCGGCCAGCGCGGTCGTCGTCATCTCGGGCCCGCCGGTCGCCGACAAGGACGGCCCGCGCAAGAACGCCGCGGTGGTGACCCTCGTCGACCAGTTCGACCAGGCCGGCCGCATCGTCGTGGCGACCAGCGGGCTCGCCGGCGACGGCAACGTCGTCGCGACCGTGCGCGCCGACCCGAAGCTCAAGACCACGGTCTCCACCGTGGACAACGTCTCCACCCCCCAGGGCCGCCTGGCCGCCGCGCTCGCCGTGGCCGACCAGGTCGAAGGGCGGGAGGCCGGCCACTACGGCATCGGCAGCGGGACCACCCTGCTGCCGAAGCTCGCCCCGTGAAGGTGACAGGCGTGAAGGCAGTACGACGTGGGCCGGTCGCGACCGGGGCGGGGCGGGCGGTGCTCGGCCTCGTCGCCGCCCAACTGGCCCGACAGGCGCTCGCCGGCATCCGCCGCCGCTCGGACGCGGCCGCCCTCGACCGGGTCAACCACCGTGGCGAGCCGGTCAGCCTGGCCGCCGGGCCGGCGTTCGCGCTCGCCGCGTCGGCCACGGCCGGTGC
>JAEZGP010000517.1 GCA_023437285.1 Actinomycetes bacterium
GCCGCTGCCACGTCGGCCTCGTCCGCGCACCGCGCGATCGCCGCCGGGCGGGTCCGGATCCGGTTGTTGAACAACACCCGGGCCCCCTCGTACGACGGGTCGTACGGCGTGACGATCGTGCCCGTGAAACCGGCACGCAGCGACGAAAGGTCGAGGGGCACGGGGACCTCCAAGGTGGATCAACAAAGTGCGTTCCGTTCTACACCACCGAGGTCAACTCGGCTGCGCGCGGGCCGGCCCCTCCGGCACACCCGACTACATCCACCGAGATTGCCCCTACGTACCGAATTCGACGGGTAATTCGGTACGCGGTTGCCCTTAGCGGGCCCGGACCGCCGTGGACGTACCCGCTGGCACTAGCGGGCCGCGACCTCCGTGGGCGGGGGGCGTTGCGCGGAAGGGGCCGGCGGCGGGGTGGGTTGGCGGGGGCGGAGCAGGCCGGCGCCCAAGGTCATGAGGACGCACAGCACCGTGACGACGCCGAACGAGACCGGTAGCGACGTCACCTGCGCGATGCCGCCGACGATGCCGGGTGCGGCCATGCCCGCCCCGTACGAGATGGTGGCCACCCCGGCGATGGCCTGGCTGGGGTTGGTGCTCACGTTGCCGGCCGCCGCGAACACGAGCGGCACGACGACGGCGACGCCGAGGCCGATGAGCAGGAAGCCGGCGATGGCGGGTACGGGATGCCGCGACAGAGCCACGCACGCCGCACCCACGGTGGCGATCACGCCGCCGGCCCGTACGGTCGCGACCGGCCCGAACCGGCGGACGACGTGGTCGCCGACCAGCCGCGCGGCCGCCATGGCGAACGCGAACGCGGTCACCGCGGCCGCGGCCGTGCCGGCGCTGGTACCGACGACCGTCTTGAGATAGACCGCCGCCCAGTCGTTGCCCGCGCCCTCGGCGAAGATCGCGCAGAACCCGACCAGGCCGACGAGCAGCACGGGCCGCGACGGTCGGGAGAACGCGGGCGCCTCCTCGCCGGGCAGCCGCTCGTCGATCAGGTCCCGGCCGCCGAACCACCCGACGGCGATCAGGACGAGCGCGGCGATCGCGAAGTGCGCGCGCGCGTCGAGGTCGGCGTGCGCGGCGAGCACCCCGGCGCCGGACGCGACCAGCACGCCGACGCTCCACAGACCGTGCAAACTGGACATGATCGACCGGCCGTACCGCCGCTCGACCACCACGCCCTCGGCGTTCATGGCGACGTCGGCCATGCCGGCCGCCGCCCCGAACACGTAGAGGGCGGCGAAGAGGGTGACCAGGTTGGGCGCGAGCGCCACCGGCACGACGGAAAGACAGAACACCACCATGAGTACGCGCACGACAGCGCGGCTGCGGAAGCGGTGCGTGAGCCGGGCCGCGAGCGGCATCGTGGAGACGGCCCCGAGCGCCGGCGCGATGAGCGCGAGGCCCAGCTCACCCGCGCTGGCCCCGACGTGCTCGGCGATCCACGGCACCCGCGTGGCGAACGTACCCACCACCGCGCCGTGCACGGCGAACGCGAGCGAGATGGCCCCCCGCGACCGCCCCAACGCCACTGCCTTTCTTAACATCCCTAAACAATAGTGCGCGGGCTCGTGGCGCCGACGGAGTCGCTAAGGCCAGTTACGTACCAATCGAATCACCGAATACGGTACGTAAGGCCCATCTGCGCGGGCCGAGCGCCAGAGAGGCGTGCGTGACGTCGGCGCAGGTCGTACTGTCGCTTGTGGACATTTTTCGGCGGGTGCGTTCCGGCACGGGCATCGTGGCGGTGGTCGCCGTGGTGTTGGCCGGAGCCGGGTGTTGGCTGCTGGCGGGGGCCGCGCCGGAGCTGGGTCGCCGCCACGTCGTCGTCGGCGGGCTGCCCGTCGACGAGGTCCACCCGGCCGGCGGCGGTCGACACCCCGGGGTCGTGGGCGCGCACGGGTTCGCGGGCTCGGCGAAGCTCATGGCG
This sequence comes from Actinomycetes bacterium, assembly GCA_023437285.1. Lineage (GTDB taxonomy): Bacteria > Actinomycetota > Actinomycetes > Mycobacteriales > Micromonosporaceae > Luedemannella. The sequence continues at coordinate 1,943 of JAEZGP010000517.1, forward strand.
CCGTTCGGCGACACGCTCGCGGCGCGCGGCTACGTGGTCGTCCTGCTCGACTTCTCCGGGCACGGCACCAACACCCGCCCGTTGCCCGACGACCCGACGGACGCGCTGGCCCATGACCTCGACGTCGCTACCGCGTACCTGCGCGGGCTGCCCGACGTCGACCCGACCCGCATCGGGCTCGTCGGCCACTCGATGGGCGCCGACGCCGTCACCCGCTACGCGGCCGCGCACCCCGACATCGGGGCCACCGTGGCGATCTCGCTGCCCTCCGCGTCGCCGGTGACCCCCGACCGCCCGCCCCGCCTGCTCCTGCTCGTCGGCGGGCTCGAGTTCCCCGCCTTCCAGACCGCCGCCGACCGGGCCGTCGAGGGCGCCGGCCCCGGTCGCGCCACGGTGACCGTGCCCGGCGTCGAACACATCAGCATCCTGTACGCCCCACGAGCGCACCGCGAGACCGTCACCTTCCTGGACAACGCCCTCGGCGGCACCGCCGCCGCGGTCACACCACCGGCGCCGACGCGCCGCGCGGCCGGCGCCGGCCTGCTGCTGACCGCCCTGCTCCTCGGCTTCTACCCGCTCGCGCGGCTGTCGCTCGGCGGCCACCGGTCGCGGCCGAGGTTCGACG
>JAEZGP010000612.1 GCA_023437285.1 Actinomycetes bacterium
GGAGGCGAGACGATCCGACCCGGTGCGCTCGCGTGCCGGCGTAGCCCCGAGGCTAGGCGCGCCGGAGCACGCAGATGACCTTGCCCAGAATCACCGCATCGTCGGCGGGAATGACGGGGTAGCGCGGATTGCGGGGCACCAGCTCCACGCGTCCGCCGCGATTGCGGTAAACCTTGACGGTGGCCTCGTCTTCGATGAGCGCCGCGACGATGTCGCCACTGTCGGCCGTCGGCTGCTGCCGGATCGCCACCACGTCTCCGTCTGAGATGCCAGCTTCGATCATCGAGTCACCGCGGACGCGCAGCGCGAACAGGTTGCCTCGGCCGACCAGTTCGGTGGGCAGGTTGAGGATCTCCTCGACATGCTCGTCGGCCAGGATCGGCGTGCCGGCAGCGATAGTGCCCAGCAGCGGCACAGCTGTCCCCGACCGTGGGTGTACGGCATCGGTCGCAGGCCACGGGCGCGCGTCGATGGCCCGTGACCCACGTGCGGTTCTACGCACGAGGCCGTGTCGCTCCAGCGCCTTGAGATAATGCGCCACCGACGACGGTGAGCTGAGCCCAACGGCCGCGCCGATCTCACGCACTGTCGGAGGATAACCGTGAACCTCGAGCCAATCCCGGATGACCGCCAGGATGTGCTGCTGTTTATCGCTTAGCCGGTTGGGGTCCGGGACCGGAGCGTCGAACACCATGATCGCCACCATATCAAATTGTTCGATCGTGTGTACTAATCGCGTGTCGATCGCCGAGTGGCGGACGGCTGACTGTGACTGTGCGTGTCGTTTGGCGGATGAACACGCAGTTTGGAGAGGGGCGTAGCCCGCAGGCGTAAATGATCAGGTTTGGACGGGCCGCCGTCTGCGCATGCCGCCGGCAGGCGCGCTTTGTCGGCGGATAGGGACGTTAGTCGAACTGCGGGAGGCTCGGAGTGCCTTGACCGTAAAGGCGGGTGCTGGTCAGCCAAGCACCACGATCTCGTCCGTGGGGACGTCTGTTGCTCGTCCGTCGAATCGTTCGGCGATCGTCGTCAGTCGCTGGATGTACGTCGGCCAGTTGGTGGCGTCAGGGATGTTGCTGTGGTGTGGCAGTAGGCCAACGGAGCCGTCGAGCTGCTCGCGGAGGATGTCGGCGTGGCCGGCGTGGCGCTGCGGGTCGACGGTCTTGTGGACCATGATCTCGTGGAGCGTGACCGCCTGACCGCCCCAGTGGGCAACGTGCCCGATCGCATCCAGCGGCAGCATGTCGATGGTCTCGTCGGCGAATGCCTGCACGCGACGGTAGAGGTCGATGATGCCCGCAGCGGTCTCGGTCTCGGTGGCGTACCAGCCGGCCAGCGGGTCGGGGTCGTCAGGGGACACGAGCTCGTCCGGTGTGGGCCATTCGCGGCCGAAGGTGGGGCCGAAGTAGATCACCTCAGTGTTCAACGCGTGCTTGACAAGACCCAGCAGGTTGGTGCCGGTCGGCGTACGAGGCAGCCGCTGGTCACGCTCGGAGAGGCCCTCCAGCTTCCACAGCAGCACATCCCGCGCCCCTTGGAGGTAGTTCTTCAGCACGTCCTTGGGCGCGGTGACCATACAGCCATCCTGCCACGTCTGTTACAAGCCGCTCGTAGCCCTCGGTGAGATCCATGACGTACGACCGCTGTCCACCTGTCTCGTCGCCGTTTGCGGGGATGCGACGTGGAGCATAACGTAGGAGTTTTGACAGGTACATTGCTAGGTGGACCTGCGGAAACGCGCCTGCAGTCGGGGCTTTCGCAGAACTCTCGCAACTGACCGTTTCTGCGAGAACCTTGGCCCGAGCCGGGGCGATCAGTGCGGCGGGTGGACAAGTTAGGTGTGTTGGAATGACAACCGCCGTGGAGCGGCGGGAGGGTGGTCGGGCCACGGCACGGCGTACGCCGCATCCGCTCCAACGGCGGCGCGGGCGAACCGCAAGAGCTCGCGGATGATGCCGGCATTGCCCATCGCCCAGCCGACGTGGGGATCGAGCGTGCTGGGTGTCACGCGGTGTTCGTGGTTGGACCAGCGCACCCCGTCGCCGTCGATGGTGGCCCGGGCGGCGAGGTCGTCGACCAGCACGGTGGCGAAGTCGAGCGGTTGCTCGTGCTCGGCGTGTCGGTCGCAGGCCAGCGCCAGAACTCCCGCCGTGCCGCAGCACCGGCCGTTGTTGTCCCAGAAGCCGGGGCGCACGCGGCGCGGCAGGCCGCAGTGGGTGACGGTATGCCAGCACCGGTCGGCCAGGACGGTCCAGGCAGTGTCCCCGGTCAGCGCGCCGAGCAGCCGGAAGACCTGGGCGTCGCCCGCGGGGCCGTTGCACCAGCCGTAGCTGTGACGCTCGATCAGCTCGGGCCGGTGTGGCGGGTCGGAGTGCGGGACGAGAAAGCCCGCAGGCCCGGCCTCGTCACGCGACACCACGTCGGCGGCGCCTGCCAGGGCCAGCTCGATCAGGTCGTCCCGGCCGGCGGCAGCGCCCACGGCCGCAAGGGCGTAGACGATGCCCAGCGTGCCGTGCGCGATGTGATGCGAACGCGCAGGGGCAGGGCGAACTGCTCAGTTGACGCCGCCGGGAGTCGGGTCCGCGCTGTCGAGGTAGGGCACGACCGCGAGGACGGCCAGTTCCAGGTCGCCGGTGTGCAGCGCGCCCAGCGCGATACCTGCGTTGCCGCAGAGCAGCTCGAACATCTCGCCCCAGCGCTGTCCGTCGAAACGCGAACGCACGCGGCTCAGTGCCCGGTCGGCCGCCCGGGCCGCCAGCTCGTCGCCGAGCAAGGTGTGGACGGCGCGCAGGGCGACGGCCATTCCGGTCAGGCCGAAATACAGCGAACAGTTCTCCTCGCCGTCAACCGTGGCGGCCAACCCTGCCGCGCTACGCAGGGCGACGTCGCCGTACCGGTCGTCCTGGAAGTGGCGCTGGGCCTCTAACAACGCGAGCACCACCCCGGCCCCACCGCTGTACAGCGTGTGGTCAGCCGCGCCGCCGATCACGGACGACCACTGCAGGCCGGCTTCGGTGTTGCGCGCCGACCGGATCATCCAGTCCAGAGCTCCCACGGCCAGGGTCTCTGTCGCTTCCGCTCGCGGCATGCTCACCTGACTGTCGCTGCCGGTCTCCATACGTGCATCACACCAGACCACCGCGGGCGGGAGCCGCGTCTTGGAAGTCGGCGATCAGGCGTTCCAGCAACGGACGCAACGCGGCTGACCTCGCGCGCCGCCAAGCGGAGATGCTCGGATTGAAGGTGTCCGGGACCACCGCTGCGCGGATGCTCCACATCCCGGCTAACCCCACGACGAAGCGCGACGCCTCGGGTGGCAGCGTCCGCAGCAGCCGGTACGCCTGATCCGCAGCTGCCTGCTGACCGAGGGCGTGTCCGGTGGCGACCACGTCCGCGGCCAGCTGGGCGAGGTCGATCCACGGGGCGCCGGCCGCGGCGTACGCCCAGTCGAGCAGGACCGCCGAGCCTTCCCCCGCGTCGTCGACGGTGGTGTTGTCGAGGCGGATGTCCCGGTGGACCAGGGCGTCACCAGCTGTCCAGTGCTCCCATCCGGCCACCACATCGGCCGCGAGCCCCGCGTGAGCCGCCTCCCAGTCGTCGCCCACGCCTCTCTCCAATAGGCGGGTCCAGCCGTCGAAGTCGAAGATGCGCGCTGCCACGGGCGGCAAGGTCATGGGCGCCCGGTGCCCGCTCGCTGTCCGGCATGCTCGGGTAACAGCCTCGATCGATGTGTCGGTCCATGAGGTTCCGGTCACGCCGGCGGCCCAGGTCGTGGCCAGGACGGCCCACGGCCCGTGTTCGACGGTGGCGAGCCGTCGGGGTGCGGGCACCGACGTCGGCAATGCGTCCAGGATCGCAGCTTCCTGCAGGATCATTCTGTGGTTGTGCGCCCGGACCTCAGCGGACACGGCTTTGACGAAAACCCGTCGTCCGTCGGCCAGCCGCAACCCCGCGGCGGGGCCGGGCGACATGCCGCCGTGCAGATCCGTATGACCGACGATCGCGGTGCCGAGCGCCTCAGCGACGGCCCTACGAACCGGTTCCGGCGTTTCGGCCCACGCGGCCCGAGGTGTGAACGTCACGCCGCATCGTATGACGGGCCTGCACTTGGCCGTCGTCAAGAGAAGACGCGAAAGGACCGCGACCAGCCAAGATCACTCTTAGCGCCAGGTTCGTTCCGACGTTCCTCAAGAGCCGAACCCGCTGAGCGTCAAGCCCGGAAGTATTCCGGACCCCAGCACGTCGTGTCGGCCGGCAGCTCCCACCAGTGCGGCATCAACGTTGGCCGCCAATACGGGTCAGGCCGAAAATCCACCCACCGGCCATCGAAGGGTTCGGCCCCGACGCGTGCCAGGGCGAGTAGCCGTTCGCCCTCAGCTCGGACATCGGCGGCTTCGGCCTCATCCCAGAACGCCGGATCGCCGGTGTACTCGGCGAACGCTCCCTCGTCCTTCCACGACCAACTGCCATCCGGGTAGACCAGCAGGTCAAGTTCCTGGTCACAGACGTCGACTCCACCGGCCCACCGGGTTACCGGCCGCTCCAGGTTGATATACCAACCATCGAAGTCGCCGTCCGCTCGCCAACTCCACCAGATCGAGTGAGCCGCACCGGGCGGCATCAGCATCAGGGTTCGGAAGGGCTGCCAGACGCTCAGGGTGAGCAATGTGGTCATCCGTAACGAGACGAGCAGCGACAACTCCCGCGTAGGTCGTCCAGCGCCGTCGACTCGACGCAGAACCTGAGAGCCCGCCTCGACCCACAAGGCCAGCCCGCGGTCGTCATCACTGACCACTCGCCCACACAGCACCGAGCCGATCCGGCCATCCGGGTACAGATGGCGGCGAACAATCGTCTGTCCTCGTTCAAAGAACATCTGCGTCAATGTACCCACCGGGCTTGGCCGGCTCTCTCGTGGTCCGGTTGCTACCGGAAGCGAGCATCGTCGCGAGGCCACGGCGACTGGTACACCAGGCCCGTCATCATTTCGTGCGCGCTGCTGTGCAGGCGGATCAGCCGCTGGAGCGGGTCGTGGTAGTACCGGATCTCGTCTATCGGTATGGCTTCCGGGTCGATCACAGGGCCACGACGGCCTTCGCGGAGCTCGCGGAACGCACGGCTGTTCGCCTCGTGGACCCGGTCATACATGTGCGGATCATGGCCGGGGAACCAAAGGTGGCTACACAGCTGCCATGCTCGCTCGCACAGTCGCTCGACCTCGTCCCAGCCCTTGAGTCCAACCACAGGCTCGCGACTCGCCGCAGCCTGGAAGTGCCTTAACTCCTCGACCGCCAGGGCAACCAGATACAGGAGTGCCAGCTCGCTGCTGAAGTGATCGTAGTTGTCCCGCCACATGCCGTTGCGACCGTGGGCAAGGGACACAACGTCCGTGTTCGGGTGGACGAACGCGCTCAGAAATCTGTAGTGGACGTCCAACATATGGATGCTCTGATCCGTGGCGAATCCGTTGGACACAAGGCTCTTCTTGATGCTCTCCCACGACAGATACATGTGGTACAGGTCGCGGTTGTTTTTCGCGAACTCCACCCGCTGCGCTTCGCCGATGAGGCCGTCGTCGAACTGGGCCTGAACTCCCGGCGGTCCGAAGTACGGGGAGTACTCCTCGAGCAGGAAGTAGTGCACACCGATCTCGATCGTGCGGCCGTCCGCGTCGGGTTCGGACCGTAGTCCCTCGAACGTGATCTCCACGCGTCCCTTGCTGGTGCGGTTCCAACTCACGACAGCGTGGAAGTCCGTGCCGTTGTCGCGCCGCTGCTGCCAGTCCGCCCACGTCGCCTCGTCGACCTGTTCGAACACGCGGATGTACCGACGCCCCAGGAAGACCAAATGGTCGATGAGGGTGTGCTCCAACGCGCTACGCAGCATCGCGAACGCCGGCGGGTAAAGGTCGGCGCGCACCGCGGACAAGGCGACCGTCAGGTAGCGCGAAAGCGACCGTCCCCGGTTGGCGTAAACATCGTGCTGAGCGTAGGTGACATCGCCGTAGGCGAACCGCGAGCCGAGATCAGCAAGTTCACGCACAAGGTCGGCCGCTACGGCCAGCAACTGTCGATGCTCGTCCTCACCAGGCCATGCCATGTCGACATTCTCACGCCGACAGCGACAGATCGCCCGCACCGCGCGGCGTGTTGGACGTCCACCTTCGTGTCCGTTAGACGATCCCTCAACGGACACCCACCACCCCCGCGACCGCGCCGTGAAGCGAGAAGGGGCCGCGCCAGGTCGCGGGCATCATTCGCCGGCCCGGCACTGTCTCATATGGGCCGTACGCTTTCCGTCTCAGTTGTCGGTGGCTATCCGTACACTTCCGCCGTGACCGCCACCCTCATCGGCTACGCCCGCTGCTCTACCGATAAGCAGGACCTCGCCGCGCAGCGAGCGGCACTGCTCGACCTCGGCGTGGCCGACGACCGCGTCTACCTCGACCGCGGGCTGACCGGCACCACCCGGGCCCGGCCCGGCCTGGACCAGGCACTCGCCGCAGTGCGCGCCGGCGATACCCTCGTGGTCCCCAAACTGGACCGGCTGGCCCGATCCGTGCCCGACGCCCGTGCGATCGGAGACTCGCTGGTCGCCCGCAACGTGCGACTCCAGTTGGGCACGATGGTTTACGACCCTGCAGACCCGATGGGCAAGCTGTTCTTCAACATCCTCGCCACCTTCGCCGAGTTCGAGGTCGACCTGCTGCGCATGCGTACCCGCGAAGGCATGGCCATCGCCCGCGCCAAAGGCAAACTGAAAGGTCGGGCGCCGAAGCTGTCCCCACCGCGGCAGGCCCACCTGGTCAAACTGCACGCGGCCGGCGAGCACACCATCGCCGAACTGGCCGAACTGTTCGAGGTGTCGCGCCCGACGGTGTACCGGGTCCTCGAACGCGCCGGGGTCGGTGCCTGATGCGCACGCCTGACAGAGAACACGCCAGGACCGCTGGTCGGATCACCGATATAACACGCCGTCGCCTCATCGATGGGCTCGCCCAGCTGCAGATGCATTGGAGCGGCGCTCTGGAAGAAGTCGACTTCCTGGCCCGGCTCTACGATCTTGAGGCGCTGCCCAGCAGCGACCGTCGTCACGCGACAGCGGCCGAGGACATTGCCCAGCACACTCTCTTCAACGCCGACTGGCCCACCGACTGGATCTTCTACGACACCCGCTTCGGTCTCGCCGACGGCGACGAGCCGCTCCTCCGCTTCCTCGCCGAAACGCTGCACCCGGTCGTCCGCACCGATCCAGTCGACGTCAAGCAGCTGCACGAGTTCATCAACAGCGTGCTGCTCCACGACGAATACGAGGTCGTCCAGATCGACACCGTCAGCGGCGCGCCTGTCTTCGGCCATCGCCTCATCGGCTCGGGTGTGCGTGGATCCATGAAGAACCTGATCTTCGCGGCCGCCGGATACAAGCCCGAGGTCGTGCTCGACGATGCGATCAACAACGACCTGCGTATCACCCGCAATGAGAAGAACTGCCTCGTCTACGACCGTCCTCTGGGCGCGCATGGGCTGACCTGGGCCGAACTCGCGGCCTGGTGGTCCGACCGGCAAAATCTGGCTGGCAAGCCGGAGCGAGAGATCTACCTCAGCCTGCACGAACGGCTCGACCAGTCGCTGGGTAACAACAACGCCGAGCGGCGCATCCTGCGCGCCTACGCCCAACGGTACGTGCAGTTCGGTCCCCACATCGCCGCGCTGATCCCGCAGGCCTACCTTTCCCTCGACCCGTACACCGCATCCCAGCGCCGCGAGCCCAGCCCGCTGTCGCGTCAGCGGATGGACTTCCTGCTGCTCCTGCCGCACCGGGTTCGCGTCGTCATCGAATGCGACGGCCGACAGCACTACGCAGGCCGCGACGGGCGCGCCGACCCCGGCCGCTACGCCAGGATGATGGCCGACGACCGCGACCTGCGCCTGAAGGGGTACGAGGTATACCGGTTCGGCGGCGCCGAGCTCACAGACGACTGGGCCGCCCAACGCCTGCTGGGCAGGTTCTTCGACCGCCTTCACGAGCGCTACCAGCAGTAACCCGACTGGGTCATGGCCCGCCTGCGCAAGAGACCGACATCTTGCGGAAGGACATGTCTGCGTCATCGCCTACAGTGACGACCGTGCCCGAGGGACGCCGCGATGGATAGCCACACGCACCAGCAACTCGCGACTGTGTCACGAATGCTGATGCAGGCCGGCAACCAGCATGCGGCGCGACTGCTCTCCCTAGCGGAGGACGTAGAGTTCGCGGCCCTCGACCCGCGGGATCCGGCTCCAGTTGGCGCTGTACTACGTGTGAATCCCACCTTCATGGGACTATTCCGACCCGCGGATCTGCACGCGATCGCAGCACAGCTCAACCATGTCCGAAAGTGGGGAGGCAGCGGGAGCCATCAGGTCAGCGTCGCGCCTATGCTGGCCGATCCCTTCGCTCGGACCGACCTCGGTAGCGGCACGGACGCCATGCAATTGCGCGACGAGATCGCCGAGGCCTTATGGCCCGTCAGCGCTAACAAACTTCCGGACGTATGCCGAGCGTTCGGACTCGCCGACGGCGATGTCAACGAGGCCATGTACAGCAAGCGCGCGTACGTCCGTGATCGAATCAGCACCTACACCATCGATCAGTTGTGCCAGCTCGGCGCGCGCGTCGTCGAGCAGCACTACAGGCCGCGGCTGTGGGGGCTAATTCAGGTCCATGGTTCGCGCCACACTCAAGGCACTTCCCTCTTCAAGAACATCATCTTCGCCGCCGACGGCCCCAAGCCAGAACTGGTACTCGCGGACGCTGTCAGCAACACCATCGAGATCACCAAGAACGCCGAATTCTGCCTCGTCTACGACCGCCCACTGGACCAGAGCGGGCTGAGCTGGAGGCATCTGGTCTCCTGGTGGACCGAAACCCACGCTGAGTCAGGCACCAGCGAACAGGATGCGGGCCGGCAGCTGTACCAACGTCTCCGGCGTTCTCTAGATCGGGACCGCAAGCCCACGGATCCACCCGGGCCGGAACGACAGGTGTTTCGCGCGTACAGCGAACTACTCAGCACCCACGGCTTCGACCTGCCGGCATTGATTCCGCAGGTCTACCTGCACTACGACCCGTACACCCGGTTGCAGCGACGCGCGCCGGGTCCGCTGCCACGCCAGCGAATGGACTTCCTGCTGCTGATGCGCGGCCGTTGCCGGCTCGTTCTCGAATGCGACGGAAAGCATCACTACGCCGACGATGACGGGCGAGCCAGCCCTCGCCGCTACGCCGAGATGGTTGCCGCAGACCGAGAGCTACACCTGGCTGGCTACGAGGTGGTGCGCTTCGGCGGTGTGGAGTTCGAGTCCCAAGGAAAATCCCTGCCGATGTTACGCAGCTACTTCACTCGGCTGTTCGCTGCACACGGCTACCTGCCCGAAAATGCGGCATGACCCGATTGCCCTAAACGGGGTGCTGGCCGCGCTGGACTACCGACGTCAGCGCAACGCGCTTCCGGCGTCGGTGCAGAGGATCTGGAATGGGCCTGCCCAACGATAGGCGCTGGCGATGGGACCTTCGAAGCGCACATGTCCCGATCCGGTGGCGCGATTAGAGAGCCACAGGGCTGGGAGCCCGCCCGCCACCTCCGGTGAGAACCCGCCAGCTTCGCCGCCAGGATAGTTGAGAAACCGCCAGGTCCAGCGCGAAGCGACAGCCGCGAAGCAGGCGTGCGAGGCGGGTCGTTCCTTGGCGTAACCGCCGTTAATTATCGAATTAACGGCAAAGGCAATCCGATAATCGTGTGACGGTGGGGCGAATAATGAGCGCACCATAATGACAGTTATGGTGCGTGCGTCGGCCTGCTCGGCCCGTCCGTAGTTTCCAGACCAAACCTGGTCGGCAAGCAACTGTCTCCGCGGATCAGGGACCTCGGGAAGATCACCCTGTACCGGACAGGACCCCGCGCCGACTTCCTCGACCGGTACCCGCGTGCCGGCGGGCCGTGCATGCTTCACGACCCGCACGGCACCGGGTACACGCTGCACCAACTCCGCCATTCCGGACTGACCCACCTCGCTGAACACGGCCGTACCGCCGCCGAGCTTCAGGCCAAGTCACGCCACCGGCACCTGGCCACCCTCGTCCACCTCGGCGAGGACACCGCCGCCCGGATCAGCGCAGAGAACGACGACGCTAACCGCCGCCGACACCGCTGATCCGTAGCGTTGCGCCGCGCTGGTGACGCGCGTCTCGGCCGCCAGCGGGGTAGCCTGCGGTGGTGGACGCTGCATCTGTTGACTACACGGCGACCCTTCCGGCGAAGCGCATGGGCGCAGCGGTCCTGATCATGGACCCTACCGGCAGAGCGCTGTTGGTGGAGCCGTCCTACAAGGACTATTGGGAGCTCCCCGGCGGTGCCGTCGACCGGGACGAGCCGCCGTATGACGCTGCCGTGCGGGAACTCAAGGAAGAGCTTGGCCTGTCGATCCCTGTGGGGCGACTGCTGGTGGTGGACTGGGTGCCGCCGCGTGGCAGCCGCACCGAGGGCGTCATGTTCGTGTTCGCGGGTGGGCAGCTGGATCCCGACCGTGAAGCGGAAATCCAGCTGCCGCCCGATGAGCTGAAGAGCTGGGCGTGGTGCTCCCGGGATGAGGCCGCCGCCAGGCTTTCCCCGTTGCTTGCCCGGCGGGCGGCCGCAGCGCTTGACGCGCTGGCGGAAGGCACCACCCTTTACCTGCAGGACGGAACCGTCATCGTGTAGGTGGGTCACGCTGCAAGTTGCAGAACCGCCCGGGACTGGGTCGATAGTGCCTGCGCCACCAGGGCGAGCCCGCCAGACCGGTACAGGCTGTCGTGGATGCCGTCGGCATACAGCAGTCCGGCGAGGTGCCTGCGGGCACGGGCCACGGGGTGGTCCTGCTGGAATCCGGTCGCACCAATCAGTGGGGCAAGATCGCCGGCTGTCCGGTTCGCCGTGTCGACTCCCGCCGCCTTGCTCACGCGCGAAACGAGGTCGGCTTGCGGATGGTCAGCCGCGGCGAGTCGGGCCGCCGCGACCGCGGCGAGCAGCGCGGCGGTGATCTCGGCGTTGGTGCGCCCCAGGGTGATGAGCGCGTTGTCGCGAATGCGAGACAGCATGCCGATCCGGGATCTGGCTGCCAGGCAGCGTGTGACGTGGGCGTGGACTCCCGCTGCGGCGCCCAGCGCGGTAGCCGTTACCAGGGGCCGGAACTGGGCGAAGTGCCGCCGGAACACGCTCAGGCCTTCTCCTGGCCTGCCGAGCAGGTCTTGGCGCGGATCGATCGCTACGTCGCGAAACCGCAGGACACCCCAGGTCCAGCCATCCAGGCCGAGCGGGGCGATCAGTTCACGGTGCAGGCCCGGCTCCGTGGCCTCCACCACGGCGCCGGAGACCCGCCCGTCCGGATCGCGGAAGAACACCGCGAATGCTGCCGCTTCCTCAAGGCGGGAGATCCAGCACTTTTCGCCGTTGAGGTACCAGCGGCGGTCGGGCCCGAGAACGGCTCGTGTAGTGATCTCCTGGATACGTGAACCGCCATGCCGCTCGGTGGCGGCAATGCCCACGAGGGCCCCAGCATCGAGCAGTGCCCGCCACCGAGCCACGGTGGAGCTGCTGCCGTGGTCGGTGAGCAGGGCGCCGTGGCCATGGCCGGTGACGTCGCGCAGGTCCAGGTCGTGGAAACCGGCGACGAACTGGGCCATGACCTGCCACGTGGCCCCCTGCGGGCCTGGCGGCAAGTGATGGCCGCGCGCAGCCAGGTCGACTCGCAGTTCCTGCAGCCAGGTTCGGTGTTGGACGGAGTCGCTGGTTACAGGTGCGGACGCGACTGCGACCGCAAGGTCGTCAACGAGGCGGTCCAACTGCCGCCAGCCCGACGCAGCGAGGTCCGGCACGCTGGGTTTCAGCTGGTCGAGCCAGTGGTGGAGGGTGCTCATCTGGTCACCTCGCCGTGGTGGCGGGCGGGCACGCCGTACGCCTTGATACGGGGTGGGACGTCGCGGGTCACGACGGCACCCGCGCCGACGAGCGCACGCTCGCCGATGACGACACCGGCCAGGACGACGGCGCCGGCGCCGACGCGGGCGCCCTCCTTGAAGTGAGGTGGGCGCAACGGCTCCTCGTAATCCGGATCGCGCCACATCAGGTGCAGCTCGTTGATGGTCCGGGCGCCGTTACCAAGGAACACGCGGTCCTCGATGAGGGTGTCGGCGGTAATGTGGACCCCGGCGGAACAACGCACCCGGTTGCCGAGCCGGGCCCCGCGCTCCACGGTCGTGTTCGCGGCCAACTGGCAGTCGGTGCCGACGTGCACGTTGGAGCGCAGCATGACGCGGTGACCGATGGTGGTGTCGTTGCCGATCGTCACGCTGGCGTAGATCGTGGCTCCTGCACGGATCGCGACGCCGGTGCCGATCATGGTGGTATCGCCGGCGCCGGGGTAGACCTTGCGCAGCGCGTACCCGTACTCCGGCTCGCCGAGGATCGTGTGATGCCCGACGAAGGTGTCGTCACCGACCTGGGCGCCACCGTTGATCACGCAGTAGGCGCCGATCGTGACCCGGTTGCCCAGGTTGACGGGCCGGATGGTGCCCAACATGTCACACGGGATGAATACGGCGGTCGGGTGGATCTGGCAGTCGGCGCCGACGGTGAGCATGCCCGCGTCGATCATGTCCTGTGCGGTGACGAGTGGCTGGGTGGCAGAGGGATGCATGCTGGTTGCCTTCCTGGTGTGGCGCCATCTCCACCTGACGGGAAACGGCCTAAACGTAGGTTCAGTCCAGGGCGGGCGGGGACAGAAGACACCCGGCAACACCTGCACACCGCTTGCGTGATCCGGGAACGCCGGCCACCCTCAATTCGGACCTCATGAATGCGAGGAACCGTGACCGGAAAGCTGTGGATGAGGATGCCCGCCGTCGCTGCGGCAGTAGCGGCCGGCGAGTACGGCACGCTCCTGCGGATGGCACGGGCAGCGGCAGGCCTGACGTTGGAAGACCTGGGCCGGCGGGCCGGCTACTCGACGTCAACGCTGTCGCGGATCGAGTCTGGGCACCGTCGGTCGATCCCACCCGACGAGTTGAGGCGCCTGGCCGAGGCGTACGGCGTGCCCGTAGACCTGATGGGCCTGTCCCCGAAGCCCGAGGGCGCCATGACCGATAGCCTGAAGCCTCGACAGGACGACGAGGGTGGGGCTTTGATGCGCCGACGTGACCTGCTCGCCAGCGCCGCCGCAGCCGCGACGGGTGCGGCCCTTGCTCCGCTGACAGCTGTCCCGCCGGCTGCCGCGATGGCCAGCACCCTTGAGGATGCACTGTTCGCCCCGGCCGGTGCCGCCCCGCTGTCCCAGCAGCAGTTGGCCGCCCAGATCGCGGCGGCCGGCGCCGACTTTCACTCATGCCGGTATACGGAGTTGAGCCGGCGTCTACCCCGATTACTCATCCGCGCTACGGCGACGCGGGACGATGCTAAGGCGGGCACCGAGGCCGCTGCTGCGGGACTGCTCGCCCAGGCGTACAACGTCGCCACCGACCTCATGATCAAGCTCCATGAGGACGCCATGGGATGGGTGACCGCTGACCGTGCGGCACAGGCAGCACGCGCATCCGGCAACCCCGTGATCATTGCCGAGTCGGCCGCGCTGACCACGATGGTGCTGCGGCGTGCCCGCCACCGCGACGGCGCGCAACGGCACATCACCCAGGCCGCACACGAACTGCAGGCGACTACCGGCCTCGCGACCACTGGCCAGACGCGGCTGTACGCCCGGCTCTTGGCCGTCGGCGGATATACCGCCGCGATCCGAGGCGACCGGCCAACCGCGTACGCCCTGCTCGCCGAGGCGGAGGCCGCCTTGCGGCGGGCAGGGTCCGGATCCGGGCACCTGACCGATGTGGACCTGGCGGTATACAAGCTCAGCGTCGCCCGAGTGCTGCACGACTATGGCACGGCGGTGGACATGGCCCGCGTCGTGGACCCCAACCGGATTACGTCGCCGGAACGCCGGGCGCGGTACTGGGAGGACACAGCCTTGGCTCTGCACGGCTGTAGCCGCCCCAAAGCGGCGTTCCTCGCGTTACTGGCCGCTGAAAGTGACACCCCGCAAGAGGTCCGGTTCCGGCCATGGGCGCAGCACCTCACCGCCGACCTGCTGTCCCGCACCGGACACAGCCTGCCAGGCTTGCGTGAGTTCGCCGGCCGCGTCGGCGTGGCCTGACCCTGTGCGGCAGGCCGGTCAGGCCTGATCTAGACGGCTGACCAGAAGTCCTAGATCAACTTTTTGCACTGCTCTTTCGCTGGAACTACGGGCGGGTCCACCGACGGCACCGGCACCGGCCTCGCATCCCACATACCGGAACCACCGGAAACCGCGAAGTGCCCCCAGTAACCCGCCATCTTGAGGAAGGGTCATCCAGATACGGTCCTAGATCAACTGCTTAGCGTTGTCTTTGGGCTGGAAACTACGGATGGGCCTGCTCAGCGCGCCGGCACCGGTTCGCGAGAGGGCTCAGGGCGTGCGATTTCCGGACGGAATCTCCACGCGGACCGCAGGATGAAGGCCAGGATCAGCACCTCGATCCCGATGGAGAGGCCGTAGAAGGAGGCCCAGGCCCAGGGCTCCCCTGCCGCGTTGAACACCGAGAAGGGGATGTAAAGCGATGCGACGACGAGGTTCGTGGCGCGGTTGACCCGGGCGGGCAGCGTCATGGAGAGCATCACCATCAGGGCCGGGATCGCCACGGCCGCGAGGAAAATGGTCAACAACGTCGCGCTGATGTCGAACTCAAAGACCACGCCACCCCGGATTTCGTCGATGGCGCCGGGCTTGTAGAGGTGGAAGTAGTCGACGTAGATGTAGAGGAACATGAAGCTGGTCCAGGCTGCCGCAAGCTTGGCCTGCACGGGGATCGGCGGGTTGCCGGGCACGCCCGGGGTGTTCGTTCGGATGTCGCTCATCTTTTCTGACTTCCTTTCCGCGCCATTCGCTGGCGCAGGAATGGTTGGGCCGTCCGTTCCGGTTCTCTGGAACAGATTGCTGAAGCGGCCGCATGCGCCGCTACGAGCTGAGGTCGATGGCGGCGGCCGAAGGTCTACACCTCGGGTTCGACTTTGGTCGGATGCGGCGGGGCCCTACCCGGCCGTACGCTTTGATCATGATGGCGCCGGATCGGAGTCGGCTACCGGCGGGCGTGACCGGCGATGCTGACCACGATTCTGTGCGCCCGGCCGGGCGTACGGTGCGCGACTGGCTCGTCGACGCCGCGTGTTTCCTGCTGGCCGTCGGCGTTACGGTGCTCGCCCTGGTCGATGGCCGCGCGCAGCACATCGCGCCGGTCCCGCTCGCCGTGGACCTGGTCCTCGGCGGCCTGTGCTGTCTGGGGGTGTGGCTGCGCCGGCGCTGGCCCGTCGGCCTCGCCGTGGTCGTGGGTCTGGTCAGCATCTACTCGACGTCCGCGGCGGGCGCCGCGCTGCTCGCGCTGTTCACCGTCGCGGTGCACCGGCGCTTCGCGGTGGTCGCCCCGATCGTGACCGGGTACGCGCTCGTCCCGTTCCTCACGCTGCTGGTCCGGCCGGACGTCCCGGTCGCGCACTGGTCGGAGATCGTGCTGGGCATTGTCTTCGCCGTCGCGATACTCGCCTGGGGATTGTTCGTACGGGCCAGACGACAGTCGCTGCGGGAGCGGGCCGGGCGGGTCGAGGCCGAACAGGAGCTACGGCGACGGCACGCCACCGCCGCGCTGGATCAGCTCAGCGGCCGCGAACGCGAGGTCGCCATCGCCGTCGGGCGCGGCAAGTCCAACGCCGAGGTCGCCAGCGAACTGTTCATGAGCGTGGCCACCGTGAAAGCCCACATCTCGCGCATCCTGACCAAACTCAATCTCAACAACCGTACCCAGATCGCTTTACTCGCCCATGACGCCGGACTAACCAGCTGACCCAGGTCTTGACCTCCGGGTGTCTCCTCTGGCAAGGAACGCACGCGCCGGAACCGGCTGCGAGCGCGACGGTACATTCAGGTATACCAGTGTGTTGACACGGCGGACCGCCTTGATCAGAGGCGGTGCATCGCCAGCAAACTGGACCCGAACTCCTGATCAGTACGAGTGGATGAGGTACATCTGATGAGCGACTGGAACATCCCCATCATCGAGGAGTTCCGTGCGAACGAGGGCCGCGTCGGCGGGCATTTCGCCGGTACGCCCCTGGTGCTGCTCCACCACCGCGGCCGCCGGACCGGACGCGAACTGGTCAGCCCCATGGTGTACCTGCCCCACGAGACTGACGACAACGTCATCTACGTCTTCGCGTCCAAGGCCGGCGCGCCTCAGCATCCCGACTGGTACCACAACCTCATGGCGGCCGGGCACGCCACCGTCGAACGTGGCACTGAGACCTACCCCGTCACCGTGCGTGAACTCGCTGCGGACGAGCGCGACCGGCGTTACGACGAACAGGCCCGCCGGTTCCCCAACTTCGCCGAGTACGCGGAAAAGGTCGCCGGAATCCGGACGATCCCCGTCATCGAGCTCACCCGGACGACAACCGGGTGACCGGAGGAGCCCAAGCGGGGGTGAGGGCATGAGTTCATCGTCGGACCAGGGTTACCTGCTCGACAACGCGCGGGTGCAGGCGGGTGAGCGGTTCACCTGGTTGGCGGCGTTGTTCGACGGTGTCACGCGAGGGCACTTTGACCGGCTCGGCGTGACGGCGGGCTGGCGTTGCTGGGAAGTGGGCGCCGGAGGTCCTAGTGTCCCGCAGGCGCTCGCGGCGGCGGTCGGGCCGACCGGGTATGTGCTGGCCACGGACCTCAATCCCCAGTGGCTACAAACGCCGGACGGATACGAGGTGCTTCGGCACGACGTGGTTGCCGACCCGCCGCCGGGGCCGGGCACTTTCGACCTGGTACATGCCCGGCTCGTACTCGTGCATGTGCCCGACCGTGC
>JAEZGP010000609.1 GCA_023437285.1 Actinomycetes bacterium
CTGCCGATCGCGGGCAACCCGCGCAACCACTCCGCCCTGCTCACGACCGAACAGGTCGCCGCGCTGCGGACGGCCAACGGGCTGACCGAGGCCACCGAGTGGGACCGCCTCGACCCGGCGACGCCGGCCGGGGCGCTGGTCGAGCGCCGGCGCGCGGAGCTGACCCGCCCGGCCCCCCGCCAGCACGCGCCGGTCACGGTGCCGTCCGGCACCGGGCTGCGGTCGAGCCGTCCGCTGTCCACCCAGGAGGCGTTCGGCCGGGTACTGGTCAACCTCAGCCGCGTACCGGAGGTCGCGCCGCTGCTGGTGACCACCGCGCCGGACGTGGCGACGTCGACCAACCTGGCCGGCTTCGTCAACCGCGCCGGGGTGTTCTCGCCGCAGGCGCGGCAGTCGTGGACCGAGGACGCGGTGCTGCGCTGGACCGAAAGCCCGTCCGGCCAGCACATCGAGCTCGGTATCGCCGAGATGAACGTGTTCCTGCTGCTCGGTCAGCTCGGCCTGGCCTGGGACCTGTCCGACCAGCCGCTGCTGCCGATCGGCACGGTCTACGATCCGTTCGTCTGCCGCGGGCTGGACGCGTTCATCTATGCCACCTACTCGGGCTCCCGGTTCGTCGTGGCGGGCACCCCGTCGGGCATCACGCTGGCGCCCGAGGGCGGTGCGCACCAGTCCACGATCACCCCGTCGATCGGGCTGGAGCTGCCCGGCGTCGAACTCCTTGAGCCGGCCTTCGTGACCGCGCTCGACTGGCAGCTGTGCGACGCGCTGGGGCGCATCGCCCGGCAGGAGCCCGGCGCCTACTACCTGCGGCTGAGCACGCGGCCGCTGGATCAGGCGCCGTTCGAGGCGGCCCGGGAGCGGCTCGGCGACGCGGTGCTGCGCCAGCAGGTGCTCGCCGGCGCGTACCGGCTGATCGACGCCAGCGAGCTGGCCGCGACTGGGGCGCCCGTGGTGACGCTCGCCGCGACCGGCGCCGTACTGCCGGAGACGCTCGCGGCCGCGGCGGAACTGGCGGAGGAGGGCGTCGCCGCGCACGTCGTCGACGTGACCTCGCTGGACCGCATCTATCACGGCTGGCGCGGGGCCATCCGGGACGGCGTGCGCTCCGCGCGACCGCCCGCTCAGCCCGGCGTCCTGCGTACGGCGTTCCCCGCCGGCGTGCCGGTGGTGACGGTGCACGACGCCTCCTCGCACGCGATGGCGTGGCTGGGCTCCGCGCTCGGCGTCGCCTGCGTGCCGATGGGCGTGGACTCGTTCGGCCAGTCGGGCTCGGTGCAGGAGCTGTACCAGGTGCATGACCTCGCACCCGGCTCGATCGTCAACGCCGCGCTCGCCGCGCTGTCCCTGTCCAGCTGACACGAACGGCCCAGGGGCCGGAACGGAGACCAGCAGTCCGCTGGATCCGCTCCGGCCCCGTCGCTGTTACGGCTCGGGCAGGGCCTGCGACGGGGCGGACACGCGACGCTCACGGCGGTCGATCCGGAGCTGACAAAAGCGTAACCTCTAGGTTACGCTTTGCGGGTGGACGAGGTCCTGACCGCCATCGCCGACCCGGTGCGGCGGGAGATCCTGCTGATGCTGCGCGACGAGCCGCTGTCGGCCGGGCAGATCGCCGCCCGGTTTGAGATCAGCCGGCCGGCGGTCAGTCGTCACCTGCGGGTGCTGCGAGAGGCCGGCCTGGTCACTGACACGGCCGACGGGCGACGGCGCGTCTACGCGCTGGTGACCGCGCCGTTGACCGAGCTGGTCGGATGGGTGGAACGGCTGACGCGTCCGTCCGGCTGGCAGCACCGCCTCGACGCGCTGGAGACCGAGGTCTACCGCGCCCGCCGCGAGCGGCGCACGGCCGCTGGGCGGCCCGCATCCCAGAAGGAGACCGCATGAGCCCGACCCCGACCGGCCGGCTATTCGGCAACGACCTCGTGCTGACCCGCACCTTCCGCGCGCCGATCGGCGACGTGTGGGCGAGCCTCACGGATCCCGCGCGCACGGCGCGCTGGTACGGCCCGTGGGAGGGCGACGCCGCACCCGGACGCACAATCAAAGTCCAGATGGCGTACGAGGACGGCGAGCCGTGGCTGGACATGACCATCGACGCGTGCGAGCCGCCGCGCCGGCTGGCGCTGTCCTCGATGGACGAACACGGCGCCTGGCGCCTGGACATGGTGCTGACCGAGAGCGAGGGCAAGACGGAGCTGCGGTTCACCCAGCACCTGACCGACACGAAGGGCGTCGGTGAGATCGGGCCGGGCTGGGAGTATTACCTGGACGCGCTGGTGGCGGCGCATGAGGGCCACCCGGCGCCGAACTTCGACGACTATTACCCGGCGATGAGGGACCATTTCGAGTCCCAGGCGGAATAGTCGCGTCGGGTCCGGTGGCGTACTACGGCCGCAGGGCCGACACGAGCAGGTCCGTGACCATGCCGGGCCGCGTGACCATGGCCAGGTGATCGGCGTCCACGCCTCGTACCCGGTACCCGCGTTCTGCCGCCTGCTCGGCCTCGGGCTGGTACGCGGCACTCAGCCACGAGCAGGATGGTTGGGTCGGACACCATGCCATCCTGACGGCCGTGCGGCCAGTCGTACAGGCGGGCGCGCGTACGCCGATGCGGTGGTGGACCGCGCCGTTATCCTGACCTGGTGGGCGATCACAAGGGGTTCACTTTCGCTCTTCGTGGATACGACACCGACCAGGTGGACGCGCTGGTGGAGCGCGTTGACGAGGCCGGGGCGAGCAGCGACGGGGCGTTGCGTGCCGCGGTACGCGCTGAACTGATCGCGGCCGACCTTCCCCGCCGGCTGCGTGGCTACGACCGCGAGGCCGTCGACGACTACCTTCGCCGGGCGGTTGACCGCCTCGCCTAGGTCACGGCGGCAAGGGTCAACACCGTCAGCTGTGGGCGCCGCTTTGCCTGGCTCCGGTGAGAAAACAGGCTGCGTCGCATCGTCGCGACCCAATACGCTGCCCCCATGGCCTCCCGACTTGTCGCGGTCAGCTTCGATGCCAGCCAGCCGTTGTCGTTGGCCCGGTTCTGGTCGGCGATCCTGCATTGGGAGCTGGTGGACGACCCGCGCGACGGCGTCGCGCTGCTGCCGGATCGCGACGACGGGTTCCGGATCCGGTTTCTGCCGGCCCGCACGCCGAAGACGGGCCAGAACCAGATCCACTTCGACCTGACGAGTCAATCCCTCGACGACCAGCGCCAGACGGTGGCCCTGGCCCTGGAACTCGGTGCCAGGCACATCGACATCGGCCAGGCGCCGGACGACGGCCACGTCGTGCTCGCCGACCCGGAGGGCTACGAGTTCTGCGTCATCGAGCCCGGCAACAACTTCCTCGCCGGCTGCGGTCGCCTCGGCGCGGTGAACTGCGACGGCTCGCAGGAGGTCGGGTACTTCTGGAGCGAAGCGCTGGGCTGGCCGCTGGTCTGGGACCAGGACCAGGAGACCGCGATCCAGTCGCCGCACGGAGGTGCCAAGTTCGCCTGGGGCGGACCGCCCCTGATGCCCCGGCACCCCAAGAACCGGCTGCATTTCGATCTCGCCCCGCCGGCCGGCGGCGACCACCAGGCGGAGGTTGACCGCCTCCTCAGCCTGGGTGCGACCCACGCCGACATCGGCCAGGGCGACGTCAGCTGGGTGGTGCTGGTCGATCCGGACGGCAACGAGTTCTGCGTGTTGCCGCCCCGCTGACGGCCCTGGCCAGCGTGGCACTACTCGCAGAACACGGACCTTGGCGTCAGGTTGGTCGACCTCGACCGTCATCTCGTCCACGTGCTCGACGAGCGCCTCGAGCTGTTCGGGCCTGAGCTGGGCCAGGTCGATCGGCAAGCCGGACCTGGCGAGCGACGCGTTGGCCGCGTCGAGCGCCCGCGGCGGGATCAGCGCGGCGAGCCGTACGCCGGTGCGCAGCAGTTGCAGCGGCACCCGGATGTTGACCCTCGTCGGCACGCCGTCGTCGGTCACGTCCACCAGCACCCGCAGGTACCTCGGGATGGCCGTCGGCCGGACGCTCGGCTCCGCGGCGGCCGGTACCAGCCCGTCGCGCTCATCGGCGACGATGCCCAAACCCATGTTCATGGTGTTCTCCGATCGGCTCGCTGTTCGAACACGTTGACGCTCGAACATGCGACGGCGCCAACGCGGTTCGTGTGACAGCGACGTCGCGTGGCCAATGTCATCGGGCGGAGGTGTCACGGCGTCCGACACGTGTGCGCGGTTGCCAAAGCCATCGAAAAATCTAAGATAATGCTCATAAGGTGGCCGACGATCCACCATGGCTGGTCACCATCATCAAGCAGGACCCATGGCGGACTGACGCGATAACACTGGTTGGCATGGTGGACCCGGCACCGACGGCGTTGCAGGGGCGGGCGGTCGAGGCGACCGCCCTCGC
>JAEZGP010000654.1 GCA_023437285.1 Actinomycetes bacterium
GTTGCCTGTGGCAGGATGACCGGCCGTGGGTGTGTCCTTGGGTGAGCTTGCCGAGCGGTTGATCGACGGGAACGTGTTCGTCACGTTGAGCACCATCAACCCCGACGGAGGTCCACAGTCGAGCGTCATCTGGGTCAAGCGGGACGGGGACGAGGTCGTCTTCTCCACGATCCTCGGCCGCCGCAAGACGCTCAACATGGAACGCGACCCGCGCGTGAGCCTGTGCTTCTTCGATCCGGCCAACCCGTACCGGTACATCGAGGTGCGCGGCACGGTGACCATGACGACCGAGGGCGGGCCGGAGCTGATCGAGGAGCTGTCGCAGCGCTACGACGGCCGGTCGTTCACCGAGAGCAGCCCGGACAACGTGCGCGTGGTCTGCCGGGTGACCGCTACCCGGGTCGTCACGCACTGACCGGTTCGACGGCCCGACCGGCCCGCCAGCCGAACCGGATGCGGGCGATGATCCACAGTGCGGCCACGCCGTCGCGCCACGTGATCTTCTTGCCGTCCTCGCGACCGCGCGCGTGGTAGGACACCGGCACCTCGAACGGACGCAGGCCGAGCTTGAGCAGCTTGGACGTCACCTCGGCCTCCATGCCGAAGCCGGCCGAGCGGATGCCCAGGCGCCGGTACAGCGCCACCGGCATCAGCTTGAAGCACGTCTCCAGATCCGAGATGTAGCAGTTGTAGAGCACGTTGGCGAACAGGGTCACGAGCCGGTTGCCCATCACGTACCAGAACGAGAACGACGAGTGGCTGCCGAACGTACGGGTGCCGTAGACGACCGCCGCCTCCCCGGCCAGGACCGGCGCGAGCAGCTCGGGGATCTCCTCCGGGGCGTACTCCAGGTCGGCGTCGCAGATGACCAGGTAGTCGCCCGTGGCCGCGTCGAGGGCGGTGCGGATCGCGGCACCCTTGCCCCGGTTGGTCTCGTGGGTGGGGACCCGGGCGCCGGGGGGCCCCCCCCACCACGCGCGAGAGCAGGCCCGCGGTGCCGTCGCCGCTGCCGTCATCCACGATCACAAGTTCGAGATCGCACGGGTACGCGACATCGAGTACCCGCTTGACGGCGAGCTCGATGGTCGCGGCCTCGTTGTAGACGGGCATCAGGATGGACAGCTTCATCCGGTTCTGCTCCCTCCGGCAGACGGCCCCCACGGGCATGCGCGCCAGCCTACGGAAGCCACGTTTGCGCCGCGACCGAAGCGCCGCCGACCCCGCGCGCCGGTTCACCCGACGGCGGTGGCCATCCTGGTCACGGCCTCGGCGAGCCGGTCGGCCGAGGTGGCGAAGTTGAGCCGGGCGAAGCCGAGCCCGTCGGCGCCGAAGGCCGGGCCGGACGAGAGCGCCACCCGACCCCGCGCGAGCAGCGCGTCGGCGGGATCCTCGCCGAGCCCGAGCGCGCGCAGGTCGAGCCACGCCAGGTACGTCGCGTCGGGCGGGTGGTAGCCGGCTCCCGGCAGCCGTTCGGTGAGCAGCGTGGCGAGCAGGCGGCGGTTGGCGTCGAGCCCGGCGATCAGCGCGTCGAGCCAGTCGTCGGTGTCGGTGTACGCGACCTCGCCCGCGATCACCCCGAAGATGCCGGACCCGTAGTCGGTCGGCGCGGCGCGCAGCGTGGCCCAGCCGGCGTCGCCCGGCGCCACGGCGAGCGCGGCCTTGAGCCCGGGCAGCTGCCACGCCTTGGACGGCGAGACGAACGCCACGGCCGCGTCGGCGGCGGCGTGCGGCAGCGACGCGAACGGCGTGAACGTCACGCCCGGGTAGCACAGCGGCGCATGGATCTCGTCGGCCAGCACCTGCACGTCGTGCGCCTCGGCGAGGTCGGCGATCGCCAGCAGCTCGGCGCGCGTGGCGACCAGGCCGGTCGGGTTGTGCGGATGGCACAACAGGTACGCCGAGACGTCGCGCCGGGCCAGGTCGTGGGCGAGCCGGTCGAGGTCCAGGGCGTACCGGCCGGTGGTCTCGTCGCGGCGCAGCGGGGACGCGATCACGCGGCGGCCCGCGGCGGTGATGGTACGGGTGAACGGCGGGTACGCGGGGGTGTTGATGACGACCCCGCCGCGCCGGCCCGTGACCAGCGGCAGGACGGCGCCGATGGCGCTGTTCACGTCGGGCACGAGCCGCATGCGGCCCGGGTCGGGCAGCCACCCGCCGTGGCGGCGCTGGGCGAAGCCGCAGAACGCCTCGGCGAATCGGCCGGCGTGGGCGTAGCCGGTGTCGCCGCGCGCGACCGCCGCGGTGAGCGCGGCCGCGATGGCCGGGGCGAGCGGCACGTCCATCTCGGCGATCCAGGCGGGCAGCACGTCGCGGTCGTAGGCCCGCCACTTGAGACTGCGACGTGCCCGGAGTTCGGCCGTACTGAGCAGCTCCAACGGGTTGTCCACCCGGATATGGTGCCTCAACCGGTGGCGGGATCGACGTCCCGTGCCGGCACGGCGTTGCGCGACCAGGTCCACGCGTACGCCTCGTCCTCGCAGCCCGCGGCCGCCTCGGCGAGATCGAGCGGTCGAAATGTGTCGACCATCACGGCGAGCTCGTCGAAGTACTCCGCGCCGATGGCCCGTTCGACGGCGCCGGGCTGGGGGCCGTGGGTGAAGCCGGACGGGTGCACCGAGATTGACCCCTGCTCGATGCCGGAGCCGCGCCGGGCCTCGTAGTTGCCGCCCGTGTAGAACAGCACCTCGTCGGAGTCGACGTTGTGGTGGTTGTACGGCACGGGGATCGCCAGCGGGTGGTAGTCGACCTTGCGGGGCACGAAGGAGCAGATGACGAAGTTCGGCCCGGCGAACGTCTGGTGTACGGGCGGCGGCTGGTGCACCCGACCGGTGATCGGCTCGAAGTCGTGGATGGACAGTGCCCACGGGTAGAGGCAGCCGTCCCAGCCGACCACGTCGAACGGGTGGTGGGCGTACGTGAACGCCGTCCAGCCGCGCCGGTGCCGCACGAGCACCTCGACGTTGTCGCCCTCCACCAGCAGGGGTTCGGCCGGCGCGCGCAGGTCGCGCTCGCAGTAGGGGGCGTGTTCGAGCAGTTGCCCGCGCACGGACAGGTAGCGCGGCGGCGGTCCGATGTGGCCGGACGCCTCGACGATGAGCAGCCGCAGCGTCCCGGCCGGCACGATCCGGTGGATCGTCGACGTCGGGATGATCAGATAGTCGCCCGCGCCGATGTCGAGGGCGCCGAACGTGGTCTCCACCCGGGCCTGCCCGGCCTCCACGTACAGGCATTCGTCGCCGGTGGCGTTGCGGTACAGGGGCGAGGGGGCGTCGGCCACCGCGTACGAGATGCGGCAGTCGTCGTTGGCCAGCAACGGTTGTCGGGACCGCACGGCGTCCGCGCCGGTCGCTGCCGGCAATGCGTGGGTACGCAGGTGACGCGGCTTGAGCGGGTGGTTCGGGGTCCGTCCGGTGGGCGTCGGCGGGTCGATGGCGCGTGCGTCCACGATGGCCGTCGGCGCGTACCGGTGGTAGAGCAGCGAGGAGTCCGACGAGAAGCCCTCGACGCCCATGAGTTCCTCGGCGTAGAGCGTGCCGTCGGGCTGCCGGAACTGGGTGTGGCGCTTCGGCGGGATCTGTCCGACGCGACGGTAGTAGGGCATGGCTACCCTCCGTTCTGTCCTGCTCACCGGCCGTTTGCGTCCGATAATCGGTCGGTATTGTCCGCTAGTCGTAGCCTCCGTTAGGTTCTCTACTCGTGTCAATGAGCGTGCCGCGGCTGTTCCGGCGGATCGTCGATGACGCCTCCGTCCTGCCGCCCGGCAGCGCTCTGCAGGGTCCGGCCCTCGCCGAGCATCAGGAGCACCGCGCGGCCTGGTACGGCGGGCTGGTCGGCACCCTGCTCGTGCCCGCCGCCGAGCTGGACAACCTGCGCGGGGTGGCCGACCCCGCCCACCCGCTCGCGATCTCCCTGGTGGGGGAGTTGCCGCTGGTACGCGCGCGACTGGCCACCTGGGCGGCGGGCTTCGCCGGCGCCGACCTCACCCAGCTCGAGGTACCCGTCGCCAAGCGCGGCGAGGACCCCATCCCCGGCCTGACCGCCCTGCTGGAGCTCGCCCGGACCTGCCCCGACCTGCCCGTCTGCGCCGAGATCCCGCTGACGTGGGGGCTCAGCAACGCCCTCGACATGATCGCCGAGGCCCGGGCGGACGGGGTCCGCGTGGCCGCGAAGTTCCGTACGGGCGGCCTGGCCGCCGAGCTGTTCCCCACGCCCATGGAACTCGCGGCCGTCATCTGCGCCTGCCAGGACCGTGACCTGCCGTTCAAGCTCACCTCCGGGCTGCACCACGCGATCCGCCACGGCGACCCGGACACGGGACTCACCCACCACGGCTTCCTGAACGTACTCGTCGGGGCCTTGATCGCGGCCGACGGCGGCGAGGTGGTCGACGTGGCCCAGGTGCTCGGCGGCACCGACCCGGTGCCGCTCATCGAGGCCGTCCGGCCCCGCCGCCACGAGGAGCGTCCCCTGTGGATCGGGTTCAGCTCCACGGTCATCGCCGACCCGGTCCGCGACCTCAGCCGGCTGAGCCTGATTCACCCCGTAGTCCCATCGTGACCGATTTCGCGCCATCAGCGGGCAGGGCTCCGCTACCGTGGTTCGTACGAGACGGGAGGGCGCCGGTGTCGACGATCACGGCTAGCCGCACGATTGCCGCGCCTGTCCACGTGGCCTGGGGCATTTTTACCGATCTGCCCGGTCGCCCGGCCTGGCTCTCCACTGTGGATGCCGTGGAGGTCCTCACGCCGGGCGAGTTCGGCGCCGGCGTGCGCTGGCGCGAGACCCGCACCCTGGGCGGCGCGGCCACGGTGACCGAGGAACTGGTGGTCACCGAGGTGGTGCCCGGCGAGCGGTGCGTGATCACGTCGCCCGGCGCGGGTGTCGACTACGAACTCACCTACACCTTCCGGCCCATCGACGTCGGTCGCGGTAAAGGCGGCACCACGGTCGAGGCCGTCTTCGAGGGCCAGCCGGCCTCGCGGACCGGCAAAATGCTCGCGCTCTTCCTGGGCGGGCTCGCCGCCCGCACCGTCGAGGGCGCCCTGCGCCGCGATCTCGACGCGCTCGCGGCGGCGTGCGCCGACCCCATGGCGAGCAGCGCCGCCTGACGCGCCGGTGTCGTCCCCGTCACGCCTGCCGGCCTCGGGGGGTTTCGACCGGTTACAGTGCCTTGCGTGGGTGGGATGATCAGCAGACCGGCCGGCCGCTGGGCGGCCGTGGTCGGGATCGTCGCGCTCCTGGCGGGCCTCGTCGTGCTCGGCCTCAAGGTCCTCGCCCCGCGTGACCTGCTCACCGCCCCCAGCACCGGGTTCCCGTCCGCGTCGCCCAAGCCCGACCACCGGCCCTTCGGCTCCCACCGGGTCATGCCGCTCGTCGTCGACGGGCTGCGCGTGCACGCCGAGAAGCGCCGCGTGTGGGCCGAGGGCCCCGTCGGCGAACGCCAGGAGACCGTCCCGTACTGGGCCCTGCGCCGGTGGCCCGCCCAGGTCGTCGGCGTCGCCCGGGCCGGCGACGACAAGACCGCGCTCATCGTCTCCCAGTGGTCCGACGGCCGGCTGATCGCCGTAGACCTGCACACCGGCACCGTCGCGTGGCGCGCGGACGCCCCGGTCGCCCAGGACGCCTACGCCGGCCGCCGGACCGGCGCCGACACCGTCTACGACCCGCCGGCCCTGCTGGTCGCCACGGCGCGCGACGGCGGGGCGGCGGTCGTGGTCAGCACCCGGGGGACGATCCACGCCTACGACGCGCGCACGGGCGACAAGCTGTACGCCACCGACACCCCCGGCGGCTGCCGGCCCGACCCCTGGTCAACCGCCGGCCTGCTCGCCGTCCCGCCCTGCGGCACCGACCGCGAGGTGCGTTTTCTTGACCCGCGCACCGGCCGGGTCGTGAGCACCTGGGCCGCCCCGGCGACCCCGGAGCCCGTCGCCTGCGTCCTCGGCCGCACCGACTGCGCATTTGTCGTCGCCGGCCCCGACGTGCGCCAGCCGCGCCCCGACGGCTCCCTGCGCACCCCGCCCGCCGGGCTGGCC
>JAEZGP010000656.1 GCA_023437285.1 Actinomycetes bacterium
TGCCCGACGGTCATCATGGGATCGAGGGAGGCGAACGGGTCCTGGAAGACCATCTGCATGTCGCGGCGGCGTACGCGCAGCTCGCCGCGGCGCAGGGAGGCCAGGTCGTCGCCGAGGAAGTCGACCGATCCGCTGGTCGGTTCGATCAGGCGCAGCGCGAGTCGGCCCACCGTCGACTTGCCCGACCCGCTCTCGCCCACCAGCCCGAGCGTGCGACCGGCGCCGAGGCTGAGATTGACCCCGTCCACGGCGTGCACGACCGCCCGGCCGAAGAAGCCGCGGCGGACGGCGAAGTGCTTCGTAAGGTCCTTGATCTCCAGTACCGTCGCGGTGTCGGCCGGCGATGGCTCAGTACTGGCGCCGGCGGCTGCCGCGGCGGCATCCCCGATGCCGGTCAGCTCGATCTCGCCGTGCCGCACGCAGCGGGTGCCCTGGTGGGTCGCCCCGACAATCGTCCACGGCGGGTTGGCGTCCCGGCACTGCTGCTCGGCGAAGGCACAGCGGTTGGCGAACCGGCACCCGGTCGCGGCGAACGACGCCGCGTTCGGCACCTGTCCGGGGATGACGGGCAGGCGGACGCCCTTCGGCGTCGCCTCGGTGCTCGAGGAGATCAGCGCCGAGGTGTACGGGTGCTGGGGCGAGTCGAACACCTCCCGGACCGTCCCCGTCTCGACCACCTGGCCGGCGTACATGACCGCGACCCGCTCGGCCATGGTGCCGATGACGCCGAGGTCGTGGGAGACCAGGATCAGGCCCATGCCCAGGGCGTCGCGCAGTTCGGCCAGCAGCTCGAGGATCTGCAGCTGGACGGTGACGTCCAACGCGGTCGTTGGTTCGTCGGCGATGAGCAGCTGCGGGTCGCAGGCGATGGCCAGGGCGATCAGTGCCCGCTGGGCCATTCCGCCGGACAGCTGATGGGGGAAGTTGCGGGCCCGTTGTGCCGGTGCCGGGATCTTGACCAGGTGGAGCAGCTCGATCGCGCGCTCGCGCGCCGCGCGGCGCGACAGGCCCAGGTGGTGACGCAGGCTCTCCTCGATCTGGTCGCCGATCGTGAAGGCCGGGTTGAGGCTGCTGAGCGGCTCCTGGAAGACCATGCCGATGCGCCGTCCGCGGATGCGGCCCCACTGCTTGGGTCGGGCGCCGACGAGTTCCTGCCCGTCGAACATGATCGAGCCTTCGGTGACCCGGGCCCCGGCGGGCAGCAACCCCATGACCGCGAGGCACGAGATGCTCTTGCCCGACCCGCTCTCGCCGACGAGGCCGAGCGTCTCGCCGGCGCCGACCGTGAGGTCGACCCCCTCGACGAGCCGGGTCGGCTGCGCGTCGGGGCCGACGGCGACCGTGAGGCCGCGGACGGTCAGTAGCTCCGGGTTGCCGCTGGTCATCGATGTCCCCCCGTCCGAGGGCCCACACCCACCAGGGAGCGGGCCAGTCCGTCGCCGAGCAGCTGGAACGCCAGCACCGTCACCGTGATGACGGCGCCGGGAATGAAGATGAGCCACGGCGCCTGGGTGATCACGGCGAACGCCCGCTGCAGCAGCAGGCCCCAACTGACGTCGGGCAACTGGGTGCTCAGCCCGAGGTAGCTCATCGAGCCCTCGGCGACGATCGCGACGCCCAGCGTGATGAACACCTGGACCAGCACCGGAGCGGCGATGTTCGGGATGACGTGGCGCAGGATCGCCCGCAGCCGGGACACGCCGATCGCGCGGGCGGCCTCCATGAACACCTCTTCGCGGATCGAGAGGGCCTGGATGCGGCACAGGCGCGCGAAGATGGGCACGAAGATCACCGCCAGCGCGATCATCGCGTTGGTGAGGCCGGGGCCGAGCGCGCCGACGATCGCGAGCGCGAGCAGCAGCCCGGGAACGCTGAGGACGGCGTCGATGAAGGTCATGATGGTCCGGTCGACGAGGCCGCCGAAGTAGCCGCTCACCACGCCGAGCGCGGCTCCCACGACCACGGCGATGCCGACGGCCTGGACGCAGGCGAGCAGCGAGGACTGCGACGCGTAGAGCATCCGGCTGAGCATGTCCCGGCCGAGTTCGTCGGTGCCGAGCCAATATTCGGCCGACGGCGTCTGCAGGATCGCCCGCACGTTCGTCTTCTCCGGGGCGTACGGGGCCAGCAGCGGCGCGGCCAGGGCCGCCCCAGCGAGGAGGACGAGGTAGACCATCGCGGCCACCGTGAGGGGCTGGCGCAGCAGCCGCCCGAGCACGGTGTCGCCACGCTGCCGCAGCGCCGGGTCGGCCTTCGCGGGTATGTCGACCTGTGGTGTCGTCATGAGATGCGGACCTTCGGGTTGAGCGCGCTGTACGCGATGTCCACGAGCAGGTTGGCGACCAGGACGACCACGGCCGACACCAGGACGACGGCCTGGATGACCGGGAAGTCGCGGGTGAGGATGGCCTCGATGGCGTACTTGCCCAGGCCGGGCAGGCCGAAGATGGTCTCGACGATGACCGCGCCGGACAGCAGGTGCCCGAGGCGGATGCCGAGGACGGTGATCGCCGGTGCCGAGGCGTTCTTCAGGATGTGCTTGCCGATGACCCGCCGGGCCGGCATGCCCTTGGCCCACGCGGTGCGGACGTAGGGCTGCTCGTTGGCCTGGAGGATGCCGGTGCGCAGCTGGCGGGCCAGCTCGGCGGCGGCGAAGACCCCGAGGGTCACCGACGGCATGATGATGTGGGTGGCCCACGCTCCGATCCCCTCGGATATCGGCACGTAGCCGGTGGCGGGCAGCAGACCCAGCTGCACCGCGAAGATGCCGACCAGGATCGTCGCCAGCCAGAAGTTGGGGATCGCCAGCCCGATCGCGGTCGTCACCAGTCCGGCGCGGTCGATCAGCCGCCCCGAGAAGATGCCCTGGATCAGGCCCGTCGGCAGGCCGATGAGGAGTACGACGATGAGCGTGCCCAGGGCGACGCTCGCGGTGATCGGCGCGCGCCGGACCACCTCCTCGGTGATGGCGCGACCGGTGACGGCCGACGAGCCGAGGTCGCCGGTGAAGATGCTGCCGATCCAGTCCAGGTAGCGGATGAAGAACGGGTCGTCGAGGCCGAGCCGCAGGCGCAGTTCGGCGAGCTGTTCGGCAGTGGCCGCCTCGCCCGCCATGGCCGCCGCCGGATCACCGGGCAGCAACGCTACGAGCGAGAACGCGCCCAGGGAGACGAGGAAGAGCAGCGGTAGGGCGGAGGCGGCACGCCGCAGTACCAGGGGGAGCATCGGCGCCTTCGGGGGGATCGGTCCGGCCGGGATTGGCAACCTACCAAGCGAGCGCTTGGTAGTCAATGATGATCGCTCCAGGGCCGTTCTGGGGCACGACCTCCCCTTTTGCGGAGCGACTCCGTTGACGAAGCAAGCGCTTTGTTGGTAGCGTCCCCGGCACGCTCGGCGCGTTCTGACCGTCCCACGGTGAGCGCCGGGCCTTCTGTCCGCCTCGTCCCCCGAAGGTGGTGCTGGATTTGAAAAGGCGCTCCATACTCGCACCTTTTGTCGCATTGAGTTTATTGCCGGTTGCCGCGTGTAGCTCCTCGTCATCCACGACGACAACCAACGAACCGAATCCCGATGCCCGTGTGATCGGGTGTCCGCCCGCGGCCACTACGGTCACCGACCACGACCCGACGGCGATCCTCAAGTACGGGAGTGTGCCGGCCAGCTCGTTGGACCCCATCCGTCAGATGGAGGCCAACGAGATCACGGTCCTGCAGACGATCTTTGACCCGCTGGTGAGGCTGAACGACAAGGACGAGCCGATTCCCGGGCTCGCCACGGAGTGGAAGACCATCGGCACGGACACGATGGAGTTCACGCTGCGCACCGGCGTGACGTTCCAGGACGGTACGCCGTTCGACGGTGAAGCGGTGAAGTTCAACATCGAGCGGGCCAAGACCAGCCCCGACTCGACCATCAAGGCCGATCTCGCGAACGTGAAGTCGGTCGAGGTGGTCGATGCCGACACGGTGCGGTTCAAGCTCGACCCGCCGAACCCGGCCGCGCTGCCGCTGATCCTGTCCGACCGTGCGGGCCTGATGGCCTCCCCGAAGGCCGTGGCGGCGGCGGGCAGCTCGCAGGCCTTCTCGGCGAAGCCGGTGGGCGCCGGACCGTACAAGATTGAGGGTCAGTGGTTCTCCCGCGAGCGCGTCAGCGTTCGCGCCTGGGACGGCTACTGGAACGCGGCCGAGCGCAAGCTGGGCGGCATCGACTTCATCGAGACGTCCACCGACGCCAGCCTGCCGGCCGTGCAGGCGGGCGACCTCGACATCCAGTACATCGACGACGGCAAGGTCGACGCGGCCTGCGCCGACAAGCGGCTGCGGGTCTACTCGACGCCGTCCAACGAGATCCGCGTCTTCATCATCAACCAGAGCATGCCGCCGTTCGACAACGTGAAGGTCCGCCAGGCGCTGTACCACGCGCTCGACCGCAAGGCGATCGCCGACGCGCTGACCGGCGGCAAGGCCGAGGCGGCCACCGGGTTCTTCCCGAAGGGCTCGATCGCCTACTCGCCGGAGCTGGAGAACGCGTACCCCTACGACCCGGCGAAGGCCAAGCAGCTGCTGGCCGAGGCTGGGCACCCGAACGGGATCACCTTCACCGCGGAGACCGGCACGTCGTTCTCCGCGTACATCACGATGGGCGAGTTGATCCAGGCGCAGTTCAAAGAGGCCGGGATCAACATGGAGCTGAAGCTCATCGATCCGGGGATGACGCTCCCGCGGCTCTACGGCAACGCCACCACCCCGCCGGCCATGGCGGCCTCACCGCTGGCGTTCCCGCCGGCGCGCGAGCCCTCGGCGCGGCTGCGGGACCGGTTCCTGCCCGAGGGGCGCTACAACCCCGCCAAGGTGGAGCTGGCCGGCATCCGCGACCTGATCGCGAAGGCCGACGCGGCCACCGACGCGACCGAGCGGGCCGGTTACTTCCGGCAGGCTGCCAAGCTCGCCTCCGACGAGGCGGCAGCCGGTGTCCCGCTGTTCTTCGTCACCGGTCACACGGCCTTCGGTGCTCACGTCGGCGGCGTGACCCGCGGGTCCACCCGATCGAACATGATCTTCGACGGGCTCTACATCACGAAGGGCCGCGTGCCCGTGGACGGAGTGAGCTGACGATGATCACACGTCCGGACGCCCCCGCTGACCTGCTCGTACCCGGCCTCCTGGTCGGCGGCGAGTGGCTGGCCAAGGGCAGCGGGGGTGAGCGCGAGCA
>JAEZGP010000702.1 GCA_023437285.1 Actinomycetes bacterium
GCGCACAGCGCGGCTGGCGTGCCGCCACCGCAGCCGCGCGCCGCTGAGTACCTCGTCGACGGAGTACGGGACCCTCATCGGGCACCCACCCGGGGGGCCGCGGCGAGCTGGGTGACATCGCGCAGCACGTGGTCGAGGCTGCCGGTGCCGGCCCACTCGGCGACCGGCACGCCGACCTCGCGCAACTGGCCGATGACGTTCTCGCGGTCCATCCACCACAGCCGGTGCGCGAGCGGCCCCCACGCGGAGCGCTGGTACGGCGTCGCGGCCGCCGCGTCCAGGGTGTCGATCGCGACGACCATCCGCCCCGAGCGGGCCAGCCGGGCCACCATCTCGGCGGAGTGCTCGTTGAGCAGCGGCGTCAGGACCACCACGAGGCCGCGGGTGGGCAGGTGGTGGCCGTCGAACAGGTACGGCGGCGGGGTTTCCACGCCGTCGGAGGGTCGCACCTGCAGGATCCATTCGAGGACGGCGTGGAAGTGGCGCCGGCCGGTGCCCGCGCGCAGCCGCCGGACCGCGTACCCGTACTCGATGAGCGAGACCCGGTCGCCCCGGTGCAGGTAGTGCTGGGCGATGGCGGTGGCGGCGCGCACGGTGGTGTCCAGGGCCGAGGCGGGCCCGTGGATGCCGCCGGAGCGGCCGGCCTCGTGCACGACGTCGAGTACCAGGGCCACCTCGGCGTCGCGGTCGGACAGGGTCTGCGCCACGTACGGGTGCTGCGCGCGCAGCGTGGTGCGCCAGTCGATGCGCCGCAGCCGGTCGCCCGGCGCGAAGGCCCGGATGCCGGCCAGTTCGCCACCCTCGCCGGGGCGGCGGGAGCGGTGCACGCCGACGAGGCCGGCCGCGTGCGGCATGGCGTCGTCGGCGCGGAACTCGTCGACCGCCGGGAACACCTTGACCGGCGCCACGTCGGTGAACGTCGGCGTGGAGATGAGCAGGCCGCCGCCGGCGACCGCGAACGCCTGCGCGGGGCCGACCCAGTGCTCGCCCCAGCGCAGCGCCGGGCCGGCCAGGTCGACGGCCGTGGCCGCCCCGGGGGGCAGGTCCCCCACGTACGGGCGGTCGCTGTGGCGCAACCGCACCCACCGGCTCGGCGCGGCCCGCACGATGACGGCGTCGTACGCGCACTCGTCGGTGTTGGCGACCACGACCCGGGCGGCGATCTCGTGGCCCTCCACGACGGGGTCCTCCGTGGACGCGAGGGTCAGCTCCGGCAGCGGGGCGGGGCGGGTACGCTGGCCCCACGCGGCGCCGAGCGCGAACGGGGCGGCGAGGACCACGAGGTCGTAGCGACCCAGGATGACGGCGACGACGGCGAGGAACGCGGTGACCACGACGGCCCGGCCCATGGCCCGGGTGGGCACCCAGGTCCGCGTGTCCGCGAAGGGGTTCGTCGCCAGCCTGCCGGCGACGTGGTGTTCCGCGTAGGACGGTCCGCGACCGGACAGCTCTGCCACGGGGCTCAGGCCCGGTCGTACGCGGGCCGCGTCACGTAGCTCGGCAGCGCGCCGCTGGCCGGCGCCGGCGTCTGGTCGAGCACCTCGCGCACCACCTGATCGACGTTGACGCGGCGCAGCCACACCTCGGGCCGCAGGGTGAGCCGGTGTCCGAGCGCGGGGACGGCGACCGCCTTGACGTCCTCGGGGATCACGTAGTCGCGGCCCGACATCGCGGCCACGGCGCGGGCCAGCAGCAGCAGGGCGAGCGAGCCGCGCGGCGAGGCGCCGACGAGCACCTGCGGGTGGGTCCGGGTGGCCGCGGTGAGCGCGACGATGTAGCGGCCGACCGAGTCCTCCACGGTCACCGACTCCAGGGCGAACTGCATGGCCGACAGGGTCGGCGCGTCCACCACCGGATCGATGGAGATCTCCTCCTGGCGGCGCGACATGCGCCGGCGCAGCACGTCCCACTCCTCGTCGGCGGTGGGGTAGCCGAACGACACGCGCAGCAGGAACCGGTCCAGCTGGGCCTCGGGCAGCGGGTACGTCCCCTCGTACTCGATGGGGTTGGCGGTGGCGAGTACGTGGAACGGCGGCCGCAGCGGATAGGTGGTGCCCTCCACCGACACCTGGCGCTCCTGCATGGCCTCCAGCAGCGCGGACTGGGTCTTCGGCGGGGTGCGGTTGATCTCGTCGGCCAGCAGCAGGTTCGTGAAGATCGGCCCGGGGCGGAACGTGAAGTCGTGGGTGCGCTGGTCATACAGGAACGAGCCGGTGACGTCGGCGGGCAGCAGGTCGGGGGTGAACTGAAGGCGGCGGAAGTCGAGCCCCAGCGCGAGCGCGAAGCTGCGCGCCGTGAGGGTCTTGCCCAGCCCCGGCAGGTCTTCCAGCAGCACGTGCCCGCCGGCCAGGATGCCGGCGAACACGAGCGTCAGCGCGTCGCGCTTGCCGACGACCACGCCGTTGACCGCGTCGAGGACGCGCGCCGACAGGTCGCCGACGTCGACGGGCTTCAAGGGGTTCACAGTGCCTCCATCTGCTTCACGATCACCGCGAACTGGCGCGGCGTCGGGATCTTGGTCATCGGCTCGGTGAGGAACGCCCACAGCTCCGGCCCGCAGAGCCGGCGCGCGGCTTCCCGGTCGTGCTCGAACGTGAGGCCGTGGCGCTGGCGCAACCGCTCCTCCGCGATCTCGCCGATGAGGTGGGGCATCCGCTTGATGAAGCGCTGCCGCTCGACGCCGGACCACTCCAGGCGCATCTCCCAGCGCAGCACCGCCCGAGACAGCCCGTCGGCGCCGATATTGCCGTCGTCGCGGGTGGGGTCGTAGGCCACGACGCGGTGCGCCACGAGGTCGCGGGTCAGCTGGCGGCCGGGCTCCACGACCAGGCGTACCGCCCGCCGGATCACGATCGCGGCCAGCGTGAACGCGAGCAGCAGCGGGTACGCGAGCTTCACCTGGAGCAACGGCAGCGCCGCGTAGAGCACGGCCGCCGCCAACGGCGCGATGATCGCGGTACGCACCGCGAACTGCCGCAGCGGACGCTCCGGCTTGCGGGGCGGCGGGGCGTCGTCCTCCTCGCGGCTGAGCAGGTCGTCGATGCCGACGACGCGGTCGGCGCTCATCGTTGACGCTCCACGGGTG
>JAEZGP010000739.1 GCA_023437285.1 Actinomycetes bacterium
GCCCGGACCCGATGGGCGGCGCGCTCGCCGACGCCCTGCGCCGCGCGGGCCTCGACAAGGGCCTCCCGGGCTCCCGGTGAGCGGGCCGGGCCCTGCCAGGTCGCGGGCTCGCTGCCGGCCCAACCGACCGACTCACCCCGGACCAGCTCAGTAGATCTTGG
The DNA here is from genome assembly GCA_023437285.1 of Actinomycetes bacterium. Taxonomy (GTDB): domain Bacteria; phylum Actinomycetota; class Actinomycetes; order Mycobacteriales; family Micromonosporaceae; genus Luedemannella. The sequence goes on from JAEZGP010000739.1 coordinate 162, forward strand.
GGGCAAACCCTACCCATAGGTGGGTTTTGCCCCCAAGATCTCCTGAACGACAGCGCAGACGGCTTCCCGGCGGCGTGTGCCGACGTCACTGCGGGACGGTGGCTCACCGTCCGTTGTGAACGCCACCGCTCTCGGGCCGGGTCGTCCCGGGCCGCGCCCTCCCGGGCCGCGCCCTCCCGGGCCGCGTCCTCCCGGGCGGCGTCCTCCCGGGCGGTGTCCTACCGGGCCGCGTCCTCCTGGGCCGCGCTGTCTTGGGTCGCGCTGTCTTGGGCCGCGTCCTCCTCGGCGCGGGCCTGGGCGGCGGAGTGCTGGCGCAGGGGCAGTTCCGGCAGGAAGGCGACCGTGATCAAGCCGATCACCATGATGGCGGCGCTGACCATGAAGACGAGGCTCATCGAGTCGGCGAAGCCGACCTTGAACGGGTGGGCGAGCGCCTCGGGCAGGCGGTTGATGAACGACGTGTCGTTGAGCGCGGCGTTGCTGCCTCCGGTCGCCGCCTGCAGGGCCTGGGCCTGGTCGGGATGGCTGGCCACCGCGGCGCGGAACGCGTCGGTGTCGCGGGCCGCCGTGAAGGCGTCGCGGAGCTTTTCGGGCAGGTACGCGAACAGCAGGGACAAGAACACGGCGGCGCCGAGCGTGCCGCCCATCGACCGGAAGAACGCCACCGCCGAGGTGGACACGCCGATCTCGCGCGGCGACGCGGCGTTCTGTACGGCGGTGATCATGGGTTGCATGTTGCCGCCGAGGCCCAGGCCCATGATCACCATGACGAGCATGGTCTGCCACAGCGGCGTGTCGGCTGCGACGCGCGAGAACAGGATCAGCGCGACGACCATGAGGGCGCTGCCGATGATCGGGAAGAGGCGGTAGCGGCCGGTGCGGTAGATGACCTGCCCGGAGATGATCGAGCTGGTCATGATGCCCAGGACGAACGGGATGAGCTGCAGGCCGCCCTCGGTGGGCGTGGAACCCTTCACGATCTGCAGGTACAGCGGCAGGATGACCAGCCCGCCGAGCATGGCCATGCCGACGACGAAGCTGCTCACCGCTCCGACGCTGAACGTACGGCCGCGGAACAGGCGCAGCGGCAGCAGCGCCTCGTCGCCGTACGCGCGCTCGGCGAGCAGGAACGCGACGAGGCCGACGGCGCCGATGGCGTAGCAGAGCAGGGCGCGTCCCGAGTCCCAGCCCCATTCGCGTCCCTGTTCAGCCACGGTCAGCAGCGGCACGAGCCCGACGACGAGCGCCAGCGCCCCCGCCCAGTCGATGCGGTGCTCCTGGCGGCGGTGCGGGATGTGCAGCACGCGGGTGACGACCACCATGGCGACCGCCGCGACCGGCACGTTGATGTAGAAGATCCAGCGCCAGCCGGCGATGCCGAAGATCTCGTCGGCGCCGGCGAAGAATCCGCCGAGTACGGGCCCCAGCACGCTCGACGTGCCGAACACGGCGAGGAAGTAGCCCTGGTACTTGGCGCGCTCGCGCGGCGGCACGATGTCGCCGATGATCGCGAAGGCGAGCGACATGAGTCCGCCCGCGCCGATGCCCTGCACCGCCCGGAAGGCGGCCAGTTCGTACATGGAGCTGGACAGGCCGCACAGCACCGAGCCGACGATGAAGATGCCGATTGCGAACAGGAAGAACGGTTTGCGCCCGTAGATGTCGGAGAGCTTGCCGTACAGCGGGGTGGAGATCGTCGAGGTGATGAGGAAGGCGGTGGTGGCCCACGCCTGGATCGAGAACCCGGACAGGTCGTCGGCGATCGTCCGCATCGCGGTGGCCACGATCGTCTGGTCGAGAGCGGCCAGGAACATGCCGAGCACCAACCCGATCAGGATCGTCACGATCTGGCGGTGGGTGAGCTCACCGGTCCCCTGCTCGCGTGTCTGCATCATGCAAGTTCACAGCTCCCTGCCAATAGGCGCAAATGACCAGCTCAGGCGGGCGGTTCGCGCAGGTCCGCCACGACGGCGAAGTGGTCCGACGGCCACACGCCGGCGACCGGTTCGGTGCCGGCGACGCGGACCGACTCGACCCGGCCGGCCTCGATGTCGTAGCGCAGGCCCACCCGGATGTAGTCGATGCGCATGCTGGGCTCGGGCGCCGAGGCCACGTGCGGGTTGCGCCGGTCCCAGGTCAGCCCGGCGTCGCCGGGGTCGGCGAAACGCCACGCGTCCATCAGGATCAGGCCCGGCGCCGTACGCGGGGTGGTCTTGTCGCCGCCGAGCGCGCGCATCTCGTCGGAATCGGGCTCGGCGTTGAAGTCGCCCGTGAGTACGGGTGGGTGGCTGTCGGAGGGGCGGGCCGCGACGCGTTCGCGGATGTGGTCGACCTGCGTCAGCCGCGCGGTGCTGGCGTACGCGCTCGCCGCCAGGTGCGTCGTGAAGAAGGGGATCTTGGCGTACGGCGCGTCGACGGTCGCGGCGAGCAGGGTGCGGCCGGTCGCGGCGGGCAGTTCCTCGACGGCCACGTCGGCGAGCGGCCACCGGCTCAGGATGGCGGTGCCGAACTGGGCGGAGTCGTCGCCCGTCCGGGCCTGCCACTGCTGGGGGTTCGCGGTCGGGCCCCACGCCCAGTGCAGGCCCAGTTCGGCGGCGAGCCAGCCGGCCAGATTCTCGTCCCGGTCGGCCCAGACCTCCTGCAGCCCGCACAGATCGGGGGCGGTTTGGGCGAGTACGGACCTGATTGCGTGGCGCCGCCGCTGATAGTCGCCGAAGCGCCACCACAGGTTCCAGCTCACCACGCGCATGCCGGTCACTTTTTCACAGGGCGCCGGCTGGGGCATGGTTGACCGGTCACACCCGGGGGTACAGGGCACCGCGATGTGTGAGCAGAGCGAGACAAGCGACCCCACCGGGTCGGTTGACAACGACATCAACCTGGGGTTTCCGTGGAGTTGACCATGGCGACGCGCGATGACGGCGCGTTGCGGATCATGGTGCAGGGTGAAGTCGATCTTGCCACATCCCACCTGCTCTACGAGGCCGCGTTGCAGGCCCTCGTGCTGCCGAACATCACCGAGGTCATCTTCGACCTGTCCGGGGTGCCGTTCCTCGACGCGAGCGGGGTGGCCGCGCTCATGCACGCGTACCTCGAGCTGGCCGAGCAGGGCCGGCAGGTCTCGGTCGCCGGCGCGGCCGGCATGGTCGCGGCCGTCCTGCACATCACCCGGGCCGACCACAACCTGATCCCGGCGCCGACGGGCCGACCCTGAGGGCTTGTCCTGGGTGCGGATCAGTGGCCCGAGCAGGGCTAAGAGGGCCGAACGGCTGATGTCACACAGGTGAAACTTTCCCTTCCGCGTCAACGAGTTGACCTGCGTATTCACCGAGCGGTCACCACGTCTCGATCACATACTTGGTGACGCTCCGTCGCCCGTGCGAGACTCCAGCTGCGCATCGATGGAGCCAGATGCACATTTGGTCACGCCAAGGGCACGTGGAGCTGCTCCGGCACTCCGACGGCGGGCCGCACCATGGTCACCCGCGCCGCGATCGCGGCTGGGATGACGTCGTGATACCCGCCGCTCGGGCGTGGTGGGTCAGGTCAGTTACGTGCCAGGGGCGCGACCGCAAATGTCGTGGTCCATGGTGCCGCACCGGGGCATCTGCCTTGGTGATTGCCAGAAACAGTGGGAGTAAAAGGCATGAGATTCGTCCCAATGCGGTCCCGGCGGGCGAAGGCGATCGCGGTCGCGGCCGCCACCGTCGCCGTGGGGACCACGGCAGTGGCTCTCGCCTCCCCGGCGAGCGCCGCTACCTCCTGTCAGGTCACGTACTCCGTCGTGAACTCGTGGCAGGGTGGTTTCCAGGGCAGCATCGTTATCAACAACACCGGTGACGCTTGGACCAGCTGGTCGCTGACGTTCTCGTTCGCGAACGGCCAGAGCATCCAGCAGGGCTGGAACGGTCGGGCGACACAGTCCGGGAGCAACGTCACCTTCGCGAACGAGAGCTGGAACGGCAGCGTCGGCACCGGCGGCTCCGTGAACCCCGGCTTCCTCGCCAGCTGGAACGGCACGAACAACGCCCCGACCTCGTTCGCGGTCAACGGCGTCGCCTGCAACGGCAGCACGCCGACCTCGTCGGTCGTGACGAGCCGTCCGCCGACGTCCTCGGTGGTCACGAGCCGTCCGCCGACCTCGTCGGTGGTCACGAGCCGTCCGCCGACCTCGTCGGTTGTCACGAGCCGTCCGCCGACCTCGTCGGTCGTGACGAGCCGTCCGCCGACCTCGTCGGTGGTCACCAGCCGTCCGCCGACCTCCGCGGTCGGCACTGGCGGCGGCCCGAAGGTCGACAACCCGTACGCGGGCGTCCCCGGCTACGTCAACCCGGAGTGGAAGGCCAAGGCCGAGAGCGTGGCCGGCGGCAACCGGGTGTCGAACAACCCGACCGCCGTCTGGCTCGACCGGATCGCGGCCATCGAGGGCACCGAGAACAGCCAGTCCAACGGCCCCATGGGCCTGCGTGACCACCTGGACGAGGCCCTCGCTCAGGGTGCCGGCTACATCCAGGTCGTCATCTACAACCTGCCGGGTCGCGACTGCTCCGCGCTCGCCTCCAACGGTGAGCTGGGCGTCGACGAGCTGCCGCGCTACAAGGCCGAGTACATCGACCCGATCGCTGCCATCCAGGGCGACCCGAAGTACCGTAACCTGCGCATCATTAACATCGTCGAGATCGACTCGTTGCCGAACCTGCTGACGAACACGAACCTCGAGAAGTGCGCGACGATGAAGGCCAACGGCGGGTACGTCAACGGCATCGCGTACGCCCTGCAGAAGCTGGGTGCGATCCCGAACGTGTACAACTACGTCGACGCCGCCCACCACGGCTGGATCGGCTGGGACACCAACTTCGGGCCCACCGCCGACCTGATGTACCAGACCGCGGTGGCGTCGGGCAGCGTGAACAACGTGACCGGCTTCATCACGAACACCTCGAACTACTCGGCCCTGACCGAGCCGTTCTTCACCATCAACACGACGGTGAACGGCCAGTCGGTCCGCCAGGCCAAGTACATCGACTGGAACTTCTACGTGGACGAGCTCACGTTCGCGCAGGCGTTCCGCAACCGGCTCGTGCAGTCGGGCTTCAACTCCAACATCGGCATGCTGATCGACACGTCCCGCAACGGTTGGGGCGACTGCACCCCGACGTCGGCGGCGCCGTGCGCGACCGGCGGCCTCGGCGCCCAGCGGCCGACCGCGGCCAGCACCTCGACGGACGTGAACACGTTCGTCAACCAGAGCCGCATCGACCGTCGCCTCCACGCCGGTAACTGGTGCAACCAGGCCGGTGCCGGCATCGGCGAGCGTCCGAAGGCGGCCCCCGCCTCGGGCATCGACGCCTACGTCTGGGTCAAGCCCCCGGGCGAGTCGGACGGTTCGAGCACCGCTATCCCGAACAACGATGGCAAGGGCTTCGACCGGATGTGTGACCCGACCTACGGCGGCAACGACCGTAACGGCAACAACGCCACCGGTGCCCTGCCCGGGGCCCCGATCGCGGGTGCCTTCTTCACAACCCAGTTCAGCCAGCTGATGGCGAACGCGTACCCGCCCCTCTCCTGAGGTGACGGCGCCGCGTAAGCGGTGACACGCGATCGGTAACGACAGGACGGCCCCTGGCCCACTTCGGTGGACCAGGGGCCGTACCGCGTGCCAACATGACGCGCGATCCTCGTCGACCTTTGACAGACTGTGCGTGATGACTGCTTCGACGATCTCCGCCGCCGCCCTCGCCCTGCTCACCGCGATCACTCCGGTGTCCGTCGGGGTACCCGCGCGCGCCGAGCCCGCCGGCCCCGTCACCCGGTGCACGCTCAAGGACGAGCGGCTGCGGGAGATCTCGGGTTTCGCCGAGACCAAGACCGGGTTCGTCGCGATCAACGACAGCAACTTCGACCCGTCGCTGATCAGGATCTTCTTCCTGGATAAAACGTGCAAGATGGTCCGCTCGGTGAGCTACCCGACCCCTGCGCGCGACCCGGAGGACCTCGCGATCGACCAGAACGGCCGGGTCTGGGTCGCGGACATCGGGGACAACGCCAACGCGGAGACGCGCCGGCGCACGATCGCGTTGTGGCGGCTCGACGCGAACGGCGGCAAGCCCACCATCTTCCGGCTGCGCTACCCGGACGGCCCGCACGACGCCGAGGCGTTCGTGGTCACCGCCGACGGCCAGCCGGTGATCATCACAAAGGAGATCGGCGGGCCGGCCGGCGTGTACGTGCCGTCGGCCGAACTGGTGCCCGACGACGAGGACGGGGTGCTGCTCACCCGGGTCGGCCAGTTCGCCCCGCAGAACACGGGCACCAGCAACCCGTACGGCAGCACGGGCGCCAACGCCGTGACCGGCGCCGCGTTCGCGTCCGACGCCCGGCACCTGGTGATCCGCACGTACTCCGACGCGTACGAGTTCCTGGCGCCCAACGGCGACGTGGTCAAGGCGATCACGACGGGTAAGCCGACCATCACCCCGCTACCCGATGAGCCGCAGGGCGAGGCGATCGCGTACGCGCGCGACAGGCGCCACTTCCTGACCGTGTCCGACACGGACGGGGAGACGCCGGTGCTGGCCTACCCGTTCAAGGAACGGCCGAAGGCCACCGGCGGTGTCGCTGCCGGGGATACCAAGACCGACGAATCGAACGGGTTGCCGTGGTTGTGGGTGACGATCGCCGGGGTCACCGGGGTCCTCGGGCTCGCCGCGGTGGCCGCGGGCCTGCTGGGCGTGCGTCGAGCCCGCCGCGCGGCCGAACTCGTCCCGCGCAGCCCGGCGGTGCACATCCGGCGCTGACGGACATCACCGACACGCGGCGATAACGTTGCGCTACATCGCGGTAACCCATCGGTACCCGCTGGGCCGCTAGGCTCACCGCGATGACGGGCGGACGGCACCAGCGACGGGGCTCCGGCGGCCGGGCGACCCGGGTGGCCACCGCGCTCCTCGTCGCCGCCCTGGCGCTCGGCGCGGGTGCCGTGACGCTCGGCGGCGGCTGGCCTGGGG
>JAEZGP010000746.1 GCA_023437285.1 Actinomycetes bacterium
GTCCTGGCAAGTCCTGGCCAACGCCGCCCGCGACAGCGGCCAACCGGGCGGCGGTGCGGCGGATGGCGGTGCGCTGGCCGGCCGGCCGGGCGGTGGTGCGGCGGATAGTGGTGCACTGGGCGGCGGCGCTTGGCGCGGCGAGTTGCTGGCCCACGAGGCGCCGTACGGCGTCGCGTACTTCGTCGCCACCTGGCGGCCCGCGTGAGCGGCGGGGAGCCCGCGCTTGTCGCCGACGCGCCGCCGGTACCCGTCGTGGCGATCATCGGGCCGACCGCCACCGGCAAGACGGCGCTGAGCCTCGATCTCGCCGAGGCACTCGACGGCGAGGTCGTCAACGCCGACTCCATGCAGCTCTACGAGGGCATGGACATCGGCACGGCGAAGCTGCGGCCCGAGGACCGGCGGGGGATACCGCACCACGTCTTCGACATCTGGCAGGTCACCGAGCCGGCCAGCGTCGCCGAATACCAGGCGAAGGCGCGTGCCGCGATCACCGACATCGCCGCCCGCGGCAAGGTGCCCCTGCTGGTCGGCGGGTCGGGCCTGTACGTGCGGGCCGTACTCGACGACTTCTCCTTCCCCGGCACGGACCCTGACCTGCGCGCCGCTCTCGAGGCGGAACTGGCCGAGGTGGGCCCGGGGGTCCTGCACGCCCGCCTGGCGGCGCGGGACCCGGGTGCCGCCGCGCGGATCCTGCCGTCCAACGGCCGGCGCATCGTGCGGGCACTGGAGGTCATCGAGCTGACCGGCGGCCCCTTCACGGCCGAGCTTCCCGGGGAGCGGCCCTACCATCCCGCGCTGCAACTCGGCGTCGACCGCGACCCGGTCGAGCTGGACGCGCGGGTGGCCCAGCGCGTCGAGCTCATGTGGCGCGAGGGCCTGATCGCCGAGGTGGAACGGCTCATCGTCGGAGGCCTGCGGGAGGGTCGCACGGCCAGCCGCGCGCTGGGCTACCAGCAGGTCCTCGCGTACCTCGACGGCGACTGCGACGAGGCGACGGCGGCGGCCGACACGATCCGCGCCACCCGCCGCTTCGCGCGCCGCCAGCGCTCCTGGTTCCGGCGTGACCCCCGCATCCGGTGGCTGAACGCCGCCGCCCCCGACACCCTCGACGCGGCCCGCGCCGCCGTCGCGCAGTGGCGCCGATCTCTTCAGTGAATCTTCGGGGGAAGTGGTCGCCATGGCGACCGGTAGGCCCGAAGATCCAGTGGTGGTTATCCACAGGGGGTAACGCGGCGGTGCGGGGGTGCCGAGACTCGTGGGGTGGGTGGACTGGACGAACTGCTGGACCGTCAGGACGGGGTCCTGAGTGTCCGGCAGGCGCTGTGGTTCCTCAGCCGTTCCGCGCTTCGCGCTCGGGTACGAAGTGGGCGCTGGCAGCGGGCTCATCGCAACGTGCTCGTCGCCCACAACGGCGCACTCACCGAGCGACAGCGACTATGGGTCGCGTCCTTGGCGGCCGGACCCGACGAACCCGCCCCGATCGCCGGACTCACCGCGTTGATCGCCCATGGGCTACGCGGCTTCGAGGCGCCCACTGTGTGGGTGGTCCTACCGACGAATCGCGATCATCGCGCACCGCCGGCCGGCGTCACCGTCCGCCAGACGACCACCCTGCTGCCGCGCGACATCCACCCGCTCGCCCGGCCACCGCGGACGCGCGCGTCCAGGTCGCTCGTTGACGCGGCGGCCTGGGCGCGTACCGACCTCGAGGCGCGCGGCATCGTCGCGGCCTGTTACCAGCAGCGCCTCGTCCGCCACGACGACGTGCTCGACGCCCTGGCCAGGGCGCCCCGTGCCCGCCGTCGTCGGTTGACGGCCGCCACGGCCCGCGCCGCCGCCGGGGGTGCCACCTCGGTCGGTGAGCTGGATCTTCTCGCCGCGATCCGGCGTGCGGGACTGCCCGAGCCCAAGCTCCAGCAGCGCCGCCGCGACGCCGGGGGCAAGGTGCGTTACCTCGACGGCTACTACCCCGAGTACGGCCTTCATCTGGAGGTCGATGGCGCCCACCACGACGACCCGTTGCAGGCCTGGGCGGACATGGACCGCCAGAACGCGCTGTGGCAACGCGGCGAGCGGGTCCTGCGGTTCCCGGCCTGGATGGTCAGGGACCGACCGGACGTCGCGGTCGCCCGGATCCGGGACGCCCTGCGGGCGGCCGGCTGGCCCGGATGATCAGTTACTTCTGGATCTTCGGGCCTACCGGCCGTCATGGCGACCGGTAGGCCCGAAGATCCAGTGGAGCGGGGTGAGTCATGATGGTGGCGATGGACGGCACACTGAGCTTTGTCAAGGGGCACGGGACCGGCAACGACTTCGTCGTGCTGCCCGACCCGGACGGGTCGCTGGCGCTGACGCCCGAGCTGGTCGCCGCGCTGTGCGACCGGCGGTTCGGCATCGGCGGCGACGGGGTCCTGCGCGTCGTGCGTACCGCCGCGCATCCCGAGGTGGCGCACCTGGCCGGCGAGGCCGAGTGGTTCATGGACTACTGGAACTCGGACGGCTCGCTGGCCGCGATGTGCGGCAACGGCACCCGGGTGTACGCCCGGTACCTGGTGGCGGCCGGGCTTGCCGACGGGCCCACCGTGGCGGTGCTCACCCGCGCCGGGGTGGTCGTCGCCGAGGTGGCTGACGACGTCGCCGTGGCGATGCCCGTCCCGGTGGTCGGCGGCCCGGCGAAGGCGGACGTGGGCGGCGTGACGTTCGACGGCATCGCGGCGACCTGCGGCAATCCCAACCTCGTGTGCCCGGTGCCCGACCTGGCGGCGTTGGACCTCGCGGCCGTTCCGGATCTCGACCGGGCAGCCTTTCCCGAGTCGGCCAACGTGGAGTTCGTGACCAATGAGGCGCCCGTGGACGGCGCCGACCTGCACGTCGCCATGCGGGTGATCGAGCGCGGCTCGGGGGAGACGCTGTCCTGCGGGTCCGGCGCG
>JAEZGP010000756.1 GCA_023437285.1 Actinomycetes bacterium
GGCTCGCAAGGCGTGCCCGGTTCCCAGGGTGTGGCGGGTTCGCAGGGCGTTGCGGGTTCGCAAGGTTTCCAGGGCTACCAGGGTGTGCCCGGCTCGCAGGGAGTTCCAGGATCGCAAGGCGTGACCGGTTCCCAGGGTTTCCAGGGCTACCAGGGCGTGGCCGGCTCGCAGGGAGCTCCGGGCTCGCAAGGCGTGCCCGGTTCCCAGGGTGTGGCGGGCTCGCAGGGCGTCGCCGGCTCGCAGGGTGACCCGGGGCCGCAGGGGTACCAGGGCGTTCAGGGCGCGGCGGGTTCGCAGGGTCCGCAAGGTTTCCAAGGCGACGTGGGCGCGCAGGGAGTTGCTGGTTCGCAGGGTCCACAGGGTGTGCCCGGCGTGGATGGAACGCCCGGCCCACAGGGGTACCAGGGCGTCCAGGGAGCGGTCGGCTCGCCAGGCGCACCAGGATCGCAGGGCGCACCAGGATCGCAGGGTGTGCCGGGATCGCAAGGTGCGCCCGGATCGCAGGGTGCGCCGGGTTCGCAGGGGCCTCAGGGCAGTGGACCGGTGGGTCTCTTCATCAACACCCTCGAGGTCCAGGCAGATCAGGAACCGATCGGCACGGTGTCGTGCAACTGGCCGAACTATGTGGTGTCCGGCGGTTATCAGCTCCTCTCGACGCAGTCGCCCCAGCCGGTCTTCTTCTCGAGCTTCCCGACCGGCGACCAGCGGGGCTGGCAGGTCGTCGCGGACAGACCGGCGGACTTCAGGGTCTTTGCCGTCTGCGTCACCGGTTCGTCGGCGGAGAGGATCGCGCCGCCGCCGGCGACAACCCCGAGCGTTGTGCCGACGAGCACGGAGGCTCGTCTGAATAGAGACGAAGGATGATGGATGGTGAAATTGAGGATTGCGGTCGCGCTCGCCTTGCTGCTTGCCCTGGTCGGGTGCAGCGAGTCGGCCACCGAGCCGTCGGCGGTTTCCAGCCCGCCGGGACCGCAGAGCGCCGCCGCGGGAAACCGGGGGGTCGCGTCGATGTTGCAGCGCGGCATTGACCAGGGCCAGAAGGGTGACTTGGCCAGCGCCGAGAAGACGTTCCGGAGCCTGCTTGAGGTTGACGCCAACAACAAGTACGGCTGGTACAACCTGGGCGTGGTGGAGCAGCAGCGCAAGAAGAACGCGCAGGCGGTGGCCTCGTACGACAAGGCGTTGGTGGCTGATCCGGGCTTCACGCCGGCGATGTACAACAAGGCCATCATTCTGGAGGACAAGCGCGACGACGCCGCGGCGATGCGCCTGTACAAGCAGATCGTGGTCCTCAACCCGAAGGCGTCCACGACGTTTCTGAGGATGGGTTTGTTGCAGTTGCGCCAGGGCGACGCGGACAGTGCCCGGGACAGTTTCAGTCAGGCGGTGGCGATCGACCCGCAGCTGCGCGGTTCGGTGCCGGAGCAGTATCGCCCGGACGGGCCGTAGGGTCGGACATGGCGAGGGTCAGCGTCTTCACGCCGAGTCACCACCCGCGCTTCCTTGACGAGTGTCTACGGTCGCTTCAGGCCCAGACGATGCCCGACTGGGAGTGGGTGATCCTGCTGAACCAGGGCGCCCGCTGGCGTCCCGAAAAACAAGATCCACGGGTACGCGTCATCGTGCGTGACGAGGTCGTCGGCGTCGGCGCGGCGAAGCGCCACGCCTGCGAGCAGGCCCGGGCCGAGGTGCTTGTCGAACTGGACCACGACGACGTGCTGGCACCGCAGTGCCTGGAGCGGGTCGTCGCCGCGTTCGAGGAGCGGCCGCAGGTCGGTTTCGTGTTCAGCGACACCGCCCAGATCACCGAGGCCGGCGGCCGTGACGACACCCGCTTCGATCCGCAGGCCGGCTGGCGTTACCGCGACGAACGCGTCGGCGACCTGGACGTGCTCGCGGCCCACGGCCTGGCGCCGACGCCACACAACGTCAGCCTCATCTGGTATGCCCCCAACCATGTGCGGGCGTTCCGCCGGGACCTCTACGAGAAGGTCGGCGGGTACGACGAGACGCTGGACATCCTCGACGACCAGGACCTGATGTGCCGGCTCTACCAGGTCGCCGAGTTTCATCACGTACCCGAATGCCTGTACCTGCAGCGGATGCACCCCCGTAACACGCAGCGCGACGCGGAGACCAACGCGCGCATCCAGCAGCGCACCGTGGAGCTCTACGACCGTCACATCGAGGCGAACGCGCTCGCGTGGGCACAGCGCAGCGGCCTGCTCGCGTTGGACCTTGGCGCGGCGCACAACAAGCGGGAGGGCTACCTCGGCGTCGACCAGTACGCCGAGCCCGGCGTCGACATCGTGGCCGATGTGACGAAGGGTCTGGACCTGCCCGACGGCAGTGTGGGCGTGATCCGGGCGGCCGACTTCCTGGAGCACATCCCCGACAAGGTCGCCATCTTCAACGAGCTGTACCGGCTGCTCGCCCCGGACGGGATGCTGCTGTCGTTGACTCCGAGCACCGACGGGCGCGGCGCCTTCCAGGACCCCACGCACGTGGCGTTCTACAACGAGAACTCCTTCTGGTACGTCACGGACGGCGACTTCGCCCGGTTCGTACCCGAGCAGCGGTGCCGTTTCCAGGTCTCCCGGCTGGTCACGTACTTCCCGAGCCCGTGGCACCAACAGCACAACATCCCGTACGTGGCGGCGAACCTGATCGCCATCAAGGACGGCAGCGCGCGCAACGGCGGCCCGCTGCGCATCTAGCCACCGCCGGTCACGCGCGGCGCGCGGCCCGGGCCTGCTCGGCCAGGTCGATGGCGAGTTCGCGAGCCTCGTTGACGTCGCGGTGCCACGCGGTCACCGACCGGCCGCCGGCGAGGTCGACGAAGACGCTGGCCAGGCCGAGCCGGCGTTCGAGCGGTCCCTGGCGCACCCGCACGCTCTGCACCCGGGCCAGCGACACCACCGTCAGTTGGCGGGTGATGATGCCCTCCTGCACGACGAACGCGTGCTCGGTGCGGCCGTAGCCGAGCACCTTGTACGCGAGCGGGGACAGCCAGCGGGCCCGGCGCGGGGCGAGGGAGATGCTGACCGTCGTGAGTTCGAAGCCGGGCAGCGCCTCGGCGATGAGGCGGCGGGCGTCGGGGACCGTACCGACGGGCAGGAGCGTGCCCGTGTGCTCGCTCTCCTCCAGCTTCACCGCGCTGCCCGCGATGTCCATCTTCACGCGGACCCAGCCGCGGCTGCGCCACAGCCACGGCCACGTGACGTTGACGGCCTGGACCCGGCCGACGGGTACGGTCTGGCTGCGCTGTTCCAGCGCGCCGCGGTGCACGCGCAGCCCGTCGGGGCCCACGGCCACGGTGAAGCCCCAGTCGGCCAGCAGCGTGCGGATCGGGGCGAGGATGACGCCGAGCACGGCGGTCAGCGTGCTGGCCACGCCGATGAAGCTGATCTGGCCGTCGGAGACGAAGAAGCCGATGGGCACGACGGCGGCCACCGGCACGAACCACCACTGCGGACGCAGCAGCTGCGCGATGACCAGGTCGCGGTTGACGATCCGGTGCAGGAGCCGGTCCTCGACCGGCGCGGGGGTCACGACCTCGCCCACCGCGCCGGCTTCCGCCGCGACGCCGGTCCCGCCCACGCCCTCGGCCCCGCCCAGGGCATCGGTTTCGCCCGCGATCCCGGTCCCGCCCGCCGGCTGGGTCCGGGC
>JAEZGP010000758.1 GCA_023437285.1 Actinomycetes bacterium
ATCGACTCGATCGCCACGTTCCGGCGGCTGCGCCGGCCGGCCGATTTCGACTCGACGATCGCGGTCGCCGAAGACGAGTTCGGCGACGTGGTCCTGCTCGTCGACGGCTGGCAGACGCTGCGGCACGACTTCGAGGACCTGGAACCGGTCGTCATCGACCTGGCCACGCGCGGGCTGAGTTACGGCATCCACCTGGTCGCCACGGCCAACCGGTGGCTGGATTTCCGCAGCTCGATGACGGACCTGTTCGGGGCGAAGCTGGAGTTGCGGCTGGGTGACGCGGCCGACTCGGTGGCCGGGCGGGCCCGCGCCGAGGCGGTACCGAAGGCGGCCCCCGGCCGGGGGCTGACCGCCGCCGGCGCGCATCTGATGGTGGCCCTGCCGCAGCTGGCCTCGATGGGGCCGGACGAGCTGGTGAAGGCGATCGACGCGGCGTGGCCCGGCGACCGTGCCCAGGCCGTCCGGCTGCTGCCGCCGCTGGTAGACTACACGTCGTTCGTCGCGCCGGACGTGACGGGCCGGGGCCGCCCGGTGGGTACGGAGTTCGCGCTGCCGCTGGGGCTGGCCGAGAAGGACCTGCGGCCCGTCCTGCTGGACTTCGCGGCCGAGCCGCACCTGGTCATCTACGGCGACGGCGAGTGCGGCAAGTCGAACGTGCTGCGCGTGATCGCCGAGTCCCTGATCCGCCGCTTCACGTCCGACCGGGCGAAGATCATGCTGGTGGACTACCGGCGCAGCCTGCTCGGGGTCGTGCCGAAGGAGTACGAGGTCGGCTACGGTACGGCCGCCGAGCACACCGAGGCGCTGATGGAGGCGCTGGGCCGCAAGCTGCACGAGCGCCGGCCCGGCGCCGACATCACCGCCGAACAGTTGCGCACCCGGTCATGGTGGTCGGGGGCGGAGTGCTTCGTCCTGATCGACGACTACGACCTGGTGGCCACCGGCCCCAATAATCCGATCCTGCCGCTGGTGGAGCATCTGGCGCACGGCCGTGACGTGGGCCTGCACGTCATCGCGGCCCGCCGTGCCGGCGGCGCGGGCATGGCGAGCTTCGACCCGCTGCTCAAAACCCTGCGCGAGCTCGCGTCACCCGGCCTGGTGATGTCCGGCGACCGTAACGAGGGCCCGTTGGTGGGCGCCGTTCGGCCGTCCCCGCAGCCGCCCGGCCGCGGCTGGCTGGTCACCCGCAAGCATGGCCCCCGCCTGGTGCAGGTAGCCCACCTGCCGATCGACTGATCGGGCGGATCGGCGCAGCGTCAGGTGCAGGAGCCGGTGGCGACCGGTTCCGTACGGGTGGCGCCGGCGTCGGCGACCGGGGCGGCCTCGTCGGCGGTGAGGGCGAAGCCCGTGGTGGGGTCGTCGACCGCCGCCGCGAAGATCACCCCGAGGACCTTGGCGTCCTCGCTGATCAGCGGGCCGCCGGAGTTGCCGCTGCGTACCTTGGACCGCAGGGTGTAGACCTCGCGGGTCACGGTCGCGTTGTCGTAGATGTTGGGCCCGCGCACCTTGCGGGCGTCGCGGACGCGCGCCGACGTGGCCGTGTACGGCCCGTTGAGCGGGAAGCCCACCACGATCGCGTCGTCGCCGCTGTCGGCCTCGCCGTTGGCCCAGGGCAGTACGGGTGCGTTGAGCCCGGGTACGTGCACGACGGCCAGGTCGCGCTGCGGGTCGTAGAGGACGACGTTGCCGCGCGTACGCCGGCCGTTGATCTCGACGGTGAGAGCACCCTTGGTGCCGGCCACGACGTGCGCGTTGGTCATGACGCGCTCGGGGGCGTAGACGAAGCCGGAGCCCTCGATGCGCCGGGAGCACGACGGCGCCGTACCGAGGATCTTGGCCGCGGACCGCTTGGCGGTCTGCACGGCGTCGGACTTGGCCAGTTGCGGGTCGGGGGCCGGCACGTCCGTGACGTCGGTGGGGGTGAGGCCGCCGAACACGTCCGGGAAGTCGCTGTCGGCGATGGAGTCGCGCAGCCCGTTGTACAGCGAGCGGGCCGCGTCGGGCATGACGGTGTCGACGCCGCGCAGGACCGCGCTGTTGCGTACGGCGCTGGCGACGCCGGGCAGCGCCGACGAGCCGAGCGGCGCGGCGATCATCCAGGCGACGAGCAGCAGCGCGAGGACGGACACGAGGATGCCGCCGGTGTCGTCAAGCCGACGCCCGGCCGGGCTGTTGATCGCGCGGCGCAGGCGGTTGCCGGCCCACGCGGCGATGGCCTGGCCGCCCAGCGCGATGCCGAAGACGATGAGCAACGACACGACGACCCGGCCGAGTGGTTGCTCGAACTGGTCGACGATGAGGGGCGCGATCTGCAGGCCGATGAGCGCGCCGCCGAAGAAGCCGACGAACGACAGCGCGCCCACGAGGAAGCCCTGGCGGTACCCGTTGATCGCGAACAGCACGACGAGGAACACCAGCAGAAGATCAACTACGCTGCCGAACATCCCGCAAGAGTACGGGCGTTGCGCCACCGCGCCGCAGAAATCATTGCGGGAAGGGGATCACCCGGCCGGGCTTCCACGGCCGGGTCCAACCGGCCAACTCGAACAGCGTGTCGAGGATGCCGGCCGTGAAGCCCCAAATGACCATGGAACGCACCGCGAAGGCCGGTCCCACGTACCCGCTGGAGTGCTTCACCCGCAGGCGGTTGGCCGGGTCGAGCAGTTCCGCGACCGGGATGCGCTCCACCCGGGCCACCTCCTCGGGCTGCATGACGTCGACGGGATGTGGCGCGTGCCACCACGCGAGGACGGGCGTGACCACGAACCCGCTCATCGGAATCCACAGTCGCGGCAGCGTCGCGACCACGGTCACGCTGTCCGGCTGAAGGCCGACCTCCTCGTTGGCCTCGCGCAGCGCCGTCGCCACGGCGTCAACGTCCCCGGGTTCGGCCGCTCCGCCGGGGAACGCGGGCTGCCCGGCGTGCGAGCGCATCCGCGCGGCGCGTTGCAGGATCAGCACGTCCGGCTCGCCGTCGCGTTCACCCAACAACACGAGTACGGCGCTGGGGCGCCCGCCCACGGCCGGCGTGGCCCAGCGCGTGAAGTCGGCCCGGCGCGCGTCGAGGGCCCGGGTG
Organism: Actinomycetes bacterium; assembly: GCA_023437285.1. Classification (GTDB taxonomy): domain Bacteria; phylum Actinomycetota; class Actinomycetes; order Mycobacteriales; family Micromonosporaceae; genus Luedemannella. Next base: position 3,077 of record JAEZGP010000758.1, read on the forward strand.
GCGAGCGGGTCCCACCACGCCGGCAGGCCAAGGGTCGGTCCGGTCACCGCGTCACGGCAGGTCCACGTGGAGCTTGTCGCGGACCAGTTGGTTGAGGGTGTCGTCGGTGAGGGCGGTGTCGGCGTGGACGTGCGCGATGCGGCCGGACGCGTCGAGGAACAGGGTCACCGGCAGCGCGCTACGGCCGAGCCGGGCGAGCAGCGCCTGGGCGGGGTCGAAGAGGGCCGGGAAGCGTACCCCCTTGTCGCGGGCGAGGTCGGCGGACGCCGACCGGGTGTCGCGGGTAGCGACGCCGATCACGAGGACCTGTCCCGTGTCGGCCAGCCGCTGAATGGCGGGCAGCTCTTCGCGGCACGGTGCGCACCAGGAGGCGAAGAAGTTCACGACGGCCGGGCGGCCCAGTTCACGCAGCCGCACCTGGGGGCCGCCCGCGAAGCAGTCGAGCGCGACATCGGGCACGAGCTTGCCGCCGGCCGGAGCACCTGCGGGCGGGGTCGATCCGGTCGCCGCCGGGGGGCACGCGGCGAACGGCGAGGACCCGTCTTGTGCGGGCGGGTCGCCCGTACTCGTGCAGGCGGCCAGGACCAGCGCGGACAGCACGGCCGCGACGGCGATCAACCGTCTCATTCCTGGCCGGCCCGCGCCATCGCGATGATCTCAGCGGCGCGGTCGCCCTTGACGAGGGCCGCCGCGGCGGCCGGGTCGATGGGGCCCGTGCCGTAGGCGGGACAGTCCTTGGCCAGCGGACACGCCCCGCAGGCGGGCTTGCGGGCGTGACACACCCGCCGGCCGTGGAAGATCAGCCGGTGGGAGAGCATCGTCCAGTCGCGGCGCTCGATGAGCTTGCCGACCGCGTGCTCGATCTTCACCGGGTCCTTCTCGTCGGTCCACTTGAACCGGCCGACCAGCCGCTGGAAGTGGGTGTCGACGGTGAGGCCGGGCACGTTGAACGCGTTGCCCAGCACCACGTTGGCCGTCTTGCGGCCGAAGCCGGGCAGCGTCACCAGTTCGGCGAGGGTGCGCGGGATCTCGCCGTCGTAGCGCTCCATGACGCCCTGGGCGAAGCCGATGATGTTGTTGGCCTTGTTGCGGAAGAACCCCGTGGTCTTGATCATCTCTTCCAGTTCGGCCCGGTCGGCGCCCGCGTAGTCGGCCACCGTCGGGTAGCGCGCGAAGACCTTCGGGGTGACCTGGTTGACCCGCTCGTCGGTGCACTGCGCCGACAGGATCGTGGCGACCGACAGCTCCAGCGCGTTGGTGTGATCCAGCTCGCAATGCGCGTCCGGGTGCGTGAGCGCCAGCGTGCGCGCCATGCGGCGAGCGCGACGCTTCAACGCGAGCGGGGTCTCCTCGAGCGGTTTCACGCACCCCAAGCTACCGCCCCGCCCCGACCAAACGGCGGCGCCTACGGCGCCAGTGGCGTGATCCTGCCCGACTTGTCGATGCGGGCCGCCGTGTCGCCGAAATCGTCCTTCGACAGGCCGTTGACGAACGACAGGGCGCGCTTCTGCTTGTCGACGGCCGGGTAGCCACCGTTGACCATCTCTGTGGGGACCAGCGTGCCGCTGACCCATGTGCCGTCGGGCTTGAGCTTGACCTTGAGGATGCCGCCGACGCCCAGGTAGCCGGTGCTGCGCAGCACCCGGTACCCGCAGAAGTTGCCCAGGCTGTAGGCAATCAGGCGGCCCTTGTAGAACTCCATCCCGCGCATGATGTGCGGCCCGTGCCCGAACACGACGTCGGCACCCGCGTCGATCATCTTGTGGGTGAAGGTGACCAGGTCGCCGCGGTCCTCGCCCGCGAAGATCTCGTGACCGCGCTTGACGTGCTGCTTGTCCGAGCCCTCCGCGCCGCCCTGCATCTGGATCACCACGATGTCGGCCTTCTTGGCGGCCTTGCGGACCAGCGCCGCGGACCCGGAGATGTCGTTGAGGTTCTGCGTCCAGCCGTAGATGGAGAACCCGATGACGGCGACCTTGACGCCCTTGACGGTCCGGTAGGTGATCTGGCCCGGCGCGCCGGTGTGCCCGATGCCGGCCTTCTCCAGCGCCTTGCGGGTGTTGTCCAGCCCGGCGCGGCCCATGTCGAACGTGTGGTTGTTCGCCAGGTTCATCACCCCGAACCCGGCGTCCTTCAGGTGCTTGGCGTACGAGGTGGGCACGCTGAACTGGTGACAGTTCGCGGCCGGCCGCGGGCTCGGCGACGGGTTGCCCGGCCCGGGGCTGGGCGTCTCCCACCCGCACTTGACGTACCCGGTATCGCCCGACAGCGGCGTCTCCAGGTTGCCCATCACGAGGTCGGCCTTCAGCGAGGTGCGGACCCGGTCGAAGAAGCCCTTGCCGCCGCCCGGCGGCAGGTCGCCCGGCGCCGAACCCATGATCACGTCGCCGACCCCGGCGAGGGTGATCGTCCCGTCGTCGGCCGGTGCCGACGGCTTCGGGGCGCCCGACGACCCGCCCGCCGGCGCCAGCCAGTCGGCCGTCGGCGCGGTGGGACTGACCGCCGCGC
>JAEZGP010000141.1 GCA_023437285.1 Actinomycetes bacterium
GCGACGGGCCCAACACCGTCGCCGCCATGCGGTCGGTGACGGTCACGCTCGACGCGGACGAGACGGCCGCGCTGCTGCGCGACGTGCCGGCGGCATACCGTACGCAGGTCAACGACGTGCTGCTGGCCGCCGTGGGCCGGGTGCTCGCCGACTGGACCGGCGCGCCCCGGGTGCTGGTCGACCTGGAAGGTCACGGCCGCGAGGACCTATTCGACGGGGTGGACCTGTCCCGCACGGTCGGCTGGTTCACCACGATGTTCCCGGTCGCCCTCGACGTGCCGGCCGCCGACTGGGGCCACGTGCTCAAGGCGGTCAAGGAGCGGCTGCGCGCCGTACCCGCCCGCGGCATCGGCTACGGCGCCCTGCGCTACCTCGCCCGCGACCCCGACCTGGCCGGCGGGCCCGCACCCCAGGTGAGCGTCAACTACCTGGGCCGCTTCGACGACGCCCCGGCCGATGGCCCGTTCGCCGCTCTCGGCGCCGTCGAGGGCGACGCCGCCCCCGAGGCCCCCCGCGCACACCTCATCGACGTGATCGGCGCCGTGCACGGCGACCGCCTGGCGGTGACCTGGCTCTACGCCGACGGCGTGCACGGCCGCGACACCGTACGCCGGCTGGCCGACGCCACCGCCGACGCGTTGCGCGCCATCACCGCCCACTGCGCCGACCACGGCGGGCGTACCCCGTCGGACTTCCCGCTCGTGCGACTCGACCAGGCCGCCGTCGACCGGTTGGCCGGCGACGGGCGTGACGTCGAGGACATCTACCCCCTGACCCCGATGCAGTCGGGCATGGTCTTCCACAGTCTGGTCGACGGCCCGTCCGGCGCGTACGTCAACCAGTTGCAGTTGCGCCTCGGCGGGATCACCCGCCCGCACGCGCTGGGCGAGGCGTGGCAGCGCGTCGTGGAGCACACCCCGGCGCTGCGCGTCCAGGTCGCCTGGGACGGGCTCGACGAGCCGGTCCAGGTGGTGCGCCGCGGCGTCAGCGTTCCCGTGGCGTACCACGACTGGACCACGATGAGCGACGCGGAGCGCGAGGCCGCGTTGCGGACCCTGCTCGACGCGGACCGGGCGGCGGGCTTCGACCCGGCGGCGGCGCCGCTGCTGCGGCTCACCATCGCCACCCTCGGCGCCGACGAGGTGCTGCTCATCTGGAGCTTCCACCACGTGCTCCTGGACGGCTGGAGCGCCGCCCAGGTGCTCGACGAGGTGTGCGCGCGGTACGCGGCGCCCGACGCGCCGGCACCGGCCCGCCGGCCGTTCCGGGAGTACCTGGACTGGCTGGCCCGCCGCGACCGGGCCGAGGCTCAGGCGTACTGGCGCGGGGTGCTCGACGGCGTGCAGGCACCCACGGCTCTGCCCTTCGACCGCACCGCCGCCGGACCCGCCGACGGGCCGGGCGCCTCGGTGCGGCTGGAACTCGACGAGGAGCGCACCGGGCGGCTGCGCGCGATGGCGCAACGGCACGGCCTGACGCTCAACACGCTGGTGCAGGGCGCGTGGGCGCTCATGCTGTCGCGGTTCAGCGGCGAACGCGACGTGCTGTACGGCACGACGGTCTCCGGCCGCCCCGCCGAACTGCCCGGCGTCGAGTCGATGGTCGGCGTGTTCATCAACACCGTGCCCGTGCGGGTCGACACCGATCCCACCCGGCACCTCGTGGCGTGGCTGCGCGACCTGCAGCGCGAGCAGGCCGACGCGCGCCGGCACGACTTCCTGCCGCTGGCCCAGATGCGCGGCTACAGCGACATCCCGGGTGCCGCCCCGCTGTTCGACAGCATCGTGGTCTTCGAGAACTACCCGTTCGACGAGGCGGCGATCGCCGCCCACGGCGTACGCGTGCTGCAGGCGCGCGACCTGGAACCCACGAACTATCCGCTCACCGCCGTCGTGTACCCGGGCGACCGGCTCGCGGTGGCCCTCGACTACGACCCGGCCCGGTTCGACGAGCCGACCGTGCGCCGGCTGGCCGACCAGGTGGCCCTGGCGCTCGACGAGCTGGCCGCCGACCCCGACCGGCGCGTCGGCGACCTGCCGGCCACCACGGCCCGGCAGCGGCAGCTGGTCCTCGGGCAGTGGAACGCCACCGCCCACCCGGTCCCCGACGCGTCGCTGTGCGCCGCGTTCGACAACCAGGTCCGGGCCACGCCTGACGCGGTGGCCGTCACCTGCGGCGCAACGGCGCTCACCTACGCCGGGCTGGACGCGCGTGCCCGCGCGCTGGCCGGCCACCTCGTTGACCTGGGCGTACGGCCGGAGGACCGGGTGGGGGTGCTGCTGGACCGCTCGGTGGACCTCGTCGTGGCGGTGCTCGCGGTCGTCCGCGCGGGCGGTGCGTACCTGCCGCTCGATGCCCGTGCCCCCCGCGAGCGGTTGCGCCGGGTGCTGGCCGAGGCCGGCGCGACCGTGGTGCTCACCGACGCGACCTGGCACGACACGGCGGCGTCCGTCCACCAGGGACACACCGTGCTCGCGTCGCAGTCTGTCGAGGCGCCGACCCGGCCCCTGCCGGAGCCCGACCCGGAGGCGCTGGCCTACGTCGAGTACACCTCCGGTTCCACCGGCACGCCCAAGGGCGTGGCCGTGCGGCACCGCGACGTGGTGGCCCTGGCCCACGACCGGCGCTTCGCCGGCCCCGCCCACCGCCGCGTGCTGCTGCACTCCCCGCTGGCGTTCGACGCGTCCACGTACGAGCTGTGGGTGCCCCTGCTGGCCGGCGGTACCGTCGTTGTCGCCCCGCCCGGCGAACTGGACGTGGAGACCCTGCGCGCGACGCTGGCCGCCGGGGCGGTCACCGGGCTGTGGCTGACCGCCGGGGTGTTCCGCGTCGTCGCCCAGGACGCCCCGGAGGCGCTGCGCGGCGTACGCGAGGTGTGGACCGGCGGCGACGTGGTGCCCGCCGGCGCGGTGCGCCGCGTGCTGGCCGCCTGCCCCGACACCACGGTCGTCGACGGGTACGGCCCGACGGAGACCACGACGTTCGCCACCAGCTTCCCGATGCGGTCCGCCTCCGAGGTGCCCGACGCGGTGCCCATCGGCACCCCGTTGGACAACATGCGCGCGTACGTCCTGGACGGGCGGCTGCGGCCGGTCCCGCCCGGGGCGCCCGGGGAGCTGTACCTCGCCGGGGCCGGGCTGGCCCGTGGCTACCTGGGCCGACCCGGTTTCACCGCCGGGCGGTTCCTGGCCGACCCGTTCGGCGGGCCGGGGGAGCGGATGTACCGCACCGGCGACGTCGTGCGCTGGCGCGGCGATGGTGTCATCGAGTTCGTCGGCCGGGCCGACGAGCAGGTGAAGATCCGCGGCTTCCGGGTGGAGCTGGGCGAGATCGAGGCCGTGCTGGCGGCGCACCCGGGGGTCGCCGACGTGGCGGTGCTCGCGCGCGCCGACGGCGGCGCCGGCAAGCGCCTGGTCGCCTACGTCGTGCCGGCCGGCGCCGGCG
>JAEZGP010000151.1 GCA_023437285.1 Actinomycetes bacterium
CCACACTTCGCCATCTCGATCGGGCTCGAGCGCGAGGGCGAGATCATCGCTGGCGTGATCTACCAGCCGATCTCCGACGAGCTGTTCTGGGCCGAGAAGGGCAACGGCGCCTATGTCGACACGCCCACCGCAGAAACGTGAGAAGGCCCAACGTGACGCGTCCAGACGTAGTCGTTACCGGGCTCGGCGCGACCACCCCGCTCGGCGGGGACGTGGCGTCGACCTGGGAAGCCATGCTCGCCGGACGCTCCGGCGTGCGCGCCATCGAGCAGGAGTGGGCCGCCGACCTGCCCGTCAGGATCGCGGCACAACTCGTGGTCGATCCGTCCGAGAAAATCGACCGGGTGAAGCTGCGCCGGCTCGACCGCTCCGAGGCGGTCGCGCTGATCGCGGCGCAGGAGGCGTGGGCCGACGCCGGGCTCGACGGCGCCGACGTGGACCTCGAGCGCCTGGCCGTCAGCGTCGGTTCGGGCATCGGCGGGGCGCAGACCCTGCTCGCCCAGGACGACATTCTCGAGGCCAGCGGCGCGCGCCGGGTCTCCCCGCACACCGTGCCCATGCTCATGCCCAACGGCCCCGCGGCCTGGGTCGGCCTGGAACTGCACGCCAAGGCGGGCGTGCACTCGGTCGCCAGCGCGTGCGCGACCGGCGCGGAGGCCATCGCGCTGGGCATGGACATCATCCGATCCGGGCGGGCCGACATCGTCGTGGCCGGCGGCACCGAGGCGGTCGTGCACCCGCTGCCGATCGCCGGCTTCGCCGCCGCGCGGGCCATGTCGACCCGCAACGACGAGCCCGACCGGGCCTCCCGGCCGTGGGACAAGGGCCGCGACGGCTTCGTCCTCGGCGAGGGCGCGGGCATCCTCGTCCTGGAGAGCGCCGAGCACGCCGCGGCGCGCGGCGCGCGGGTGTACGCCCGCCTCGCCGGCTCCGGGGTGACCTCCGACGGCTTCGACATCGTCCAGCCCGACCCGGAGGGTTCCGGCTTCGTCCGGGCGGTCCGCCGGGCGTTGGCCGACGCCGACCTGTCGGCGACCGACATCGTGCACGTCAACGCGCACGCCACCTCGACGCCGACCGGCGACATGATCGAGGTGAACGGGCTGCGGGTCGCGCTCGGCGACCACCCGGTGCTCACCGCGTCCAAGTCGATGGTGGGCCACCTGCTCGGCGCGGCCGGTGCCGTCGAGTCCATCGCCACGGTCCTGGCCATCCGCGACAGTGTCGTCCCGCCGACCATCAATCTCGATGACCCGGACGACGGCCTCACGCTCGATGTCGCGGCGCACAAGCCGCGGCCGCTGGACATCCCCGCCGCGCTGAACAACTCGTTCGGTTTCGGCGGCCACAACGTCGCCCTCATCTTTACGCGTGCCTGACCCGGAGGTTGCCGTGACCGCCACCATCCCGACCGCCGACGAGTCCGTCGTCGACCACCGCGATCCCGAGGTGCGCCTCAAGGCGCTGCTCGACCGGGGCTCGCTGCGCCCCATCGCGGCCCGCGACGAGCGCAGCGGCCCGGACAACTCCGGCGTTGTCAGCGCCCGGGGCCAGATCGACGGCGCCCCGGTGATCGCCTTCGTCACCGACGCCACCCTCATGGGCGGCGCGCTGGGCATCGACGGCTGCCAGCTCATCGCCGAGGCGATCGACACGGCCGTGCGCGAGCGCGTCCCGGTCATCGGACTGTGGCACTCCGGCGGGGCCCGCCTGGCCGAGGGCGTCGTCGCCCTCGACGGCATCGGCCTGATCTTCGCCGCGATGGTCCGGGCCTCGGGCCGCGTGCCGCAGATCTCGGTCGTGCTCGGCCCCGCCGCCGGCGGCGCCGCGTACGGCCCGGCGCTCACCGACGTGGTGATCATGTCGGATTCGGCGCGCATCTTCGTCACCGGCCCCGAGGTGGTGCGCAGCGTCACCGGCGAGCAGGTCGACATGGCCCGCCTCGGCGGCCCCGAACCGCACGGCCGCCGGTCCGGCGTGGCCCACGTGACCACCAAGGACGAGGCGAGCGCGCTGCAGGCGGCCCGTACGGTCGCCTCGCGGCTGGGCCACCAGGGGCGGCTGTCGCCGGCCGACGTACCCGACGCGGAGGCGGACGCGGACGGCCACGACCTCGCCGCGCTGTTCCCGCCGGAGGCCAGCCGCGCCTACGACGTGAAGCCCGTGGTGACCGCGCTGCTCGACGCGCCGGGCGTGGAACTGCACGCCAAGTGGGCGCCGAACGTGGTGACCACGCTGGGCCGCTTCGCCGGGCGTACGGTCGGCGTCATCGCCAACAACCCGATGCGCCTCGGCGGCTGTCTCGACGCGTCGAGCGCCGAGAAGGCCGCGCGGTTCGTGCGGATGTGCGACTCGCTGGGCGTACCGCTGATCGTGGTCGTGGACGTGCCCGGCTACCTGCCCGGCCTGGGCCAGGAGTGGGAGGGCGTGGTGCGCCGCGGCGCCAAGCTGCTGCACGCCTTCGCCGAGGCGGTCGTGCCCCGCGTCACGCTGGTGACCCGCAAGGCGTACGGCGGGGCGTACATCGCGATGAACTCCCGCTCGCTGGGCGCCACGGCCGTGTTCGCGTGGCCCAACGCGGAGGTCGCCGTCATGGGTGCCAGCGCCGCCGTGAACATCCTGCACCGCAAGAAGCTGGCCGCCACCCCGGCGGAGGAGCGCGAGACGCTGCGGGCCCAGCTCGTGGAGCAGCAGATCGCGACGGCCGGCGGCGTGGGCCGGGCGTTGGAGATCGGCGTGGTGGACGACGTCATCAAGCCGTCGGAGACCCGCCGCCGCATCGCCGAGGCGCTGGCCAACGCGCCGGCGGCCCGCGGTGCGCACGGCAACATCCCGCTGTAGGACACATCGCTGTAGGGCAACTCGCTGTAGGGCAACCACGCGTAAGGGCGGCCGATCCGGCCGCCCTTACGCGCGCAGCTGGTACACCGCGAACGGACCCGAGTCGTAGACCTTCGTGGCCAGCGTGGCCAGCTGCGCGGACTCGGCGGCCACCGCCCGGTCGACGACGAGCCAGCGCACCCCGTGCCGCGCGTAGAGGTCCCGCAGGCCCTCGGCCGTCGGCGCGCTGACCGCGGCGTCGTTGGCGGCGAGCAGCGCCTGGTCCCAGAACGGCTGGCGGTAGTCGCCGGTGATCCGCGGCGCGAAGCCCCAACCCTCGATGAGCACCCGCCGCTCGGCGTACGCACTGAGCCAGAAGGTGCGCGAGTCGCAGACCGTCCCGCGCGACAGCATCCGCCAGCAGTGCCGGTTCGTGGCGATGACGTCGGACGGGTCGCTGTGGTCGCGCACCCATCGCGCGACGTCGACCTGCGAGCGCGGCATGGGCACGGCGGCCCCGAGGCTGCCTCCATTGGGGACGCTGAGCGACTTCGCGGAGTCCATGATCAGGCCCGGGATGCCGGCGACGAGTACGAGCGTGAGCAGCACGAGCCCGCCCCGGCGGCGCATGCCGCGCGCGAACCGGGCGATCAGCCACCACAGGACACCGCCGACGGCGGCCACCGCGGCGAGGACGCCGGCCCACTGCAACATCGGCAGCAGCTGGGAGTAGGGCGCCGCCCCGGTGACCGGCCCGGCGAAGGCGAGTTGCGCCCAGATCAGCGCGGCCGCGAAGGCGACGGTGACGCCCGCGAGGGCCCACCGACCCCACCGGGGCAGCGCCACCCGCTCGGCCAGCTCGACGTACCCCCAGGCGGACAGGATCACCCCGAAGGTGAACCCGGCCCGGGTGAAGTACTGGTTGCCGCCCGACGTCTGGGTGAACACGAAGTAGCAGGCGGGGCCGGCGATCGCACCGCCGAGGAGGAAGACCTGCACCGGTTCCAGCCGCAGCCGCCGCTGCCACAGCAGCGCGATCACGCCGGCCACGCGCAGTTGCAGGTTCAGCAGGAACGCGGCGAAGACGCCCGCCACGACCCAGACCTGGGCCCAGCCGGTCTTGCCGGAGTTGGTCCAGAACCGCTCCAGCCCGGAGAAGAAGCCGACGGCCACCCCGTACGTCTGGAAGTTGAAGATGACGACCGTCGCGAAGAGTTGGGCGGCCGCGGCGATGAGCAGCGCGGCGATCACCCGCCACGGGATCCGCCACCGCGTCACGAACATGATCACGGCGGTGAACAGCAGCGCGGCGAGCACGATGGGCAGCGAGCTGGCCTTGGCGCCACTGGAGGCGAACAGCAGCAGCGCGGCGAGCCCGTAGGCGCCGGCGCCGATCATCGGGACGGCGGCCGGCTTGCCCGAGTCCTGCCGGCGCACGATGTCGGCCAGCGGCGCGATCACGGCGATGAGCAGCACCCAGCTATAGATCATCGACATGCCGTGCCAGATGACGAACGTCGCCTGGCTGCCCATGGGCATCGTCACCGGGTCGGTGAAGTTGAACTCGCCGACCACCCAGAACAGCGCGGCGGCCACGGCCCCGACCCACGGCCGGCCGCTGACCCGCCAGCCGACGACGGCGGTCAGCACGACGGCGAGCACGCACAGCGCCGGCACGGCCAGCCGCAACGCGACGACGGGCAGGTCGATGCCGCCGATGATGCTGGTCGTGGCCATGTGCACGTAGGCGAACCAGTGGTAGTAGAGCGGCTCGCCGGCGACCTGCGGCAGGTGCACGGGCAGGTGGTTCTTGACCTCGCCGGCCAGCGACAGCTGGTAGGCCAGGTCGATGTACTGCTGGGTGGCCTCCGACGTCGGCAGGATCGGGTTGCGGAACAAAAAGACCTGTGACAGGTACGCGGTGAAGCCCACGGCCGCGGCGCTCACCGCCCACGACCACCCCACGGGTACGGGCTGGTAGCCGCGTACCCACCAGTGGCGCCGCAGCGAGGGCACCACGAGGAAGGTGACCACGACGGCCGAGGGCCACAGCCACAGGGCCCCGCGCGCGTCGAGCGCTGAGAACACGGCCCAGGCGGCGAGTTCGAGCGTGAGCCCGATGGCCGCGCCCATGGCGAGGTCCTCAACGAGCGTGTGCGGGGTGCGGCGCAGCGCGCGGTAGACGAGCGTGCCGGGCAGGATCACGGCGAGCAGGGCGTACGCGGCGAAGCGGCCGAGGTCGACCGGCGACGTGTCGGTGGCGAGGAGGATGGCGGCGCACGCGGCGATGGCGACGAGCGGCGGCGCCCAGCGCAGCCACGACGGCCGGGGGGTCGACGCGGCCGGCCCGACCGGGTCAGCCGACGCACGCTCCGCCACGAGGATTCCCATCAGCCCAGTCCCGTCCGACGCTCCAGGGGGGTGCACCTCGCCGGCGCACGTTCATGATCGATCGCGAGAGAGCTTAGCATCGGGACTAAATGGATCTTATTACGGCGCATCGGCCACCATGAGTAGCGTCGACGCTACCGCGTGGCGCAGGCGCTGCGCGGCAGGCCGGCCATGGCGACCGGCGAGCGGCCCGGGGCGGTCGCCCGGCCCGCCAGCACGTCGGCGAGGGCCTCGATGGCCACCTGCGTCGAGGAGTACGTCGCGATCCGCACCGGCGACCTCGCCTGGGACAGGATGAACGGCGTGTCCATGGCGACCGTCACCGTGGCGCCGGGGTGCAGGTCGGCCGCGCCGTCGCCGTACCCGACGAGGTGGACGATCGCCGACATCCGGTCCGGGCTGTCCGTACGCTTGCCGACCGCGGCCTCGACGCCCGCCCGCTTGAGGGCGGCCGCCAGGAGCGCGGCCTTGTCGTCGCGGCCGTCCGCCGCCGTCACCCGCACCGGGCCGCGCACGAGCGCCTTGTCGCACGATCCCTTCAGTACGGTGATCGACGCCGCGGCCACCCGGGCGGCCGCCTCCCGATGGGGCGAGGAACCCACGGTGTCGAGGCCGTCGTCGCCGGGTCGGCCGACCTTCGACCGGACCGTCAGCACGCGGGTGGCCGCGTCGACCAGCCGCGCCCTCGGCAACCGGCCGTCGCGCAGCGCGTCGAGCAGCCCGCGCCGGGCGGCGCCGAGGTCCGGCGGCATGAGCAAAAGGTCGTTGCCGGCCAGCAGCGCGCGCACCGCGGCCTCGCCGGGTGCCCAGCGCTGCGCGGGTGCCATGTTGAGCGCGTCGGTGACCACCGCCCCGGTGAAGCCGAGCTGCTTGCGCAGCAGGTCGACGAGCACCTTCGACGAGAAGCTCGCCGGCTTGCCCTTGTCGATGGCGGCGACGTTGAGGTGGCCGGACATGACCAGCCAGACGCCCGCGTCGATGCCGGCCTGGAACGGCGGCAGGTCGCCCGCGCCCAACGCCGCCCGGCTCTGCTTGAGCAGCGGCAGGTCGGTGTGGCTGTCGGTGGTCGTGCGGCCGTGCCCCGGGAAGTGCTTGACGGCCGCCGCGACCCGGCCGCCCTGCAGCCCGCGCGTCACGGCCGCCACCTGGGCCGCGACCGTCTTCGGGTCGCTGCCGTACGAGCGGGAGCCGATGACCCTGTTGCCGGACGAGCCGAGCACGTCGGCCGTCGGCGCGAAGTCCACATTGATGCCGAGGGCGAGCAGCTCGGCCGCGGTGGCCCGCCAGGCGGCCTCGGTGAGGTCGGGCCGGGCGGCCGCGCCGAACGCCATCGCGCTGGGCAGCTGCGTGATGCCCGACGTGAGCCGGGTCACGAACCCGTACTCCTGGTCGACGCCGACGAGCAGCGGCAGGTCGCCGGGGGTGTCGGCGGCCGCGCGCAGGGCCTTCGTGAGCGCGCGCACGGTGTCGACCTGGTTGGCGCCGGCCGGCACCGAACCCATGAGGATCACGCCGCCCACGTGGTTGTCGCGCACCAGGGCGGCGGAGGCCGCCGCCGGGTCGCCCAGGTTGATCGTGGGCATGAGCACGGCGCCAACGAGCTGCTCGTCGGTCAGGCCGGCCACGATCGCGGGGACGGGGTCGACGGGGGCGGCGGTCGAGGTCGTCGCGGCGGGCGACGGGCTGCCGG
>JAEZGP010000174.1 GCA_023437285.1 Actinomycetes bacterium
ACGCGGACCGGGGCGGCGGCGCGGACGGGTCGGGGTGCCTCGACCGGCTCGGCGTCGGCGACCCGGTAGCCGTCGAGCTGCGTGGCGAGCGCGCCGCGGGCCCGCGACAGCCGCGACTTCACGGTCCCCACGGGGACGTCGAGCAGCTGGGCGACCGACTCGACGGGCAGGTCGGCGAGGTAGTGCAGCACGACCACCTCCCGGTACGGGCGGGGCAGCCGGGCGAGCGCGGCGCGCAGGTCGGCCCGGTCGGGTTCGGGTGCCGCGGCGACCATCGCCTGCACCGGCCGGTCGCGGAGCAGGATCGTGTCGAGCAGCCGGCGGCGCCGGTACCGCCGACGCACCACGTTGATCGCGACGGTGCGCAGCCAGGCCTCGGGGTTCTCCACGTCGTCGAGGCCCCTCGGGCGGGCCAGGGCGCGGGCGAACGCCTCCTGCACCACGTCCTGCGCCTCGGTGAGGTCGGTGGTGAAGGCGAACAACTGCAGCACGAGCCGCCGGTACGAGCCGCGGTAAAGGTCGGTCAGCGCGTCCGTCGTACCGGCGTGGGGTGCCGCACCGGCTCCCAGGTCGTCCCCGCTCCCCAGGTTCACGATCGTGTGCTCCTTCGGATCGGTGCGTATGAATGGTCGCTGTCGCGGGGACGAGCCGCCATAGGGCCGGGCGGTTCCGCCGGATGGCGACAGTTACCGGACTGAGACAATCGACCGGCCCGTCCGGCGGGGTCGGCGGGCGGGCTGTCAGAATGGCGGACATGTCCGCGTCTGTCGACCGCCCCCGCGTGCTCTCCGGCATCCAGCCCACCGCCGACTCGTTCCACCTGGGCAACTATCTCGGCGCGTTGCGCAACTGGGTGCAGCTTCAGCAGACCCACGACGCGTACTACATGGTGGTGGACCTGCACGCGATCACCGCGGGCCACGACCCGGCCATCCTGCGCCAGCGCACCCGGGTCAGCGCCGCGCAACTGCTCGCGCTCGGCCTCGATCCGGAGCAGTGCACCCTGTTCGTGCAGTCGCAGGTGCCCGAGCACGCGCAACTGGCCTGGGTGTTGAGTTGCATCACGGGCTTCGGCGAGGCGAGCCGGATGACCCAGTTCAAGGACAAGTCCGTCAAGCAGGGCGCCGAGCGCGCCTCCGTCGGCCTGTTCACGTATCCGATCCTGCAGGCCGCCGACATCCTGCTGTACCAGGCCGATCTGGTGCCGGTCGGCGAGGACCAGCGCCAGCACCTGGAGCTGACCCGCGACCTCGCGCAGCGGTTCACCTCGCAGTTCGGCCCCGCGTTCACGATGCCTGAGCCGTACATCCTCAAGGGCACCGCGAAGATCACTGATCTTCAGGACCCGACCGCCAAGATGTCGAAGTCGGCGTCGACGCCGGCCGGCATCATCGAACTGCTCGACGCGCCCAACGTGTCCGCGAAGAAGATCCGTTCGGCGGTCACCGACACCGGTCGCGAGATCATCTACGACCCCGCGGCGAAGCCCGGCGTCTCCAACCTGTTGACGATCTACTCCGCGCTCAGCGGCCGTACGATCGACGACCTGGTGGCGGCGTACGACGGCAAGGGGTACGGCGACCTGAAGAAGGACCTCGCCGAGGTGGTGGCCGAGTTCGTCACGCCCGTGCAGGAGGCGACCCGCGGCTACCTCGCCGACCCGGCCCAGCTCGACAAGCAGCTGGCCGTCGGCGCGGAGAAGGCGCGGGCCGTGGCGGCGCAGACGCTGCGTACGGTGTATGAACGGGTCGGTTTTCTCGCGGGCGTGACCCGCTGAGGCACAGCGTGAGGGACAGCGTGGTCCGCACCATCGGCGTGGCGTTCAACATTCCGGAGCCCTGGGGTCCGGAACTGGACCGGTTCCGCGCCGCCTCGGGCGACCCCCTGGCCGGCAACATGCCCGCGCACGTGACCCTGCTCGGGCCGACCGAACTGGGCGACGTCACCCTCGCCGAGGCGGCGCGCCACCTCGCCGGGGTCGCCCGGGCCCACCCGCCGTTCCCGCTGCGGCTGCACGGTACGGGCACGTTCCGGCCCGTGACACAGGTCGTCTTCGTCGCGCTCGCCGAGGGCGCGGCGGAGTGCGGTCGGCTCGCCGCCGACGTGCGGTCCGGCCCGCTCGCCTGCGAGCTGGCCTACCCGTACCACCCGCACGTGACGGTGGCCCACGACGTGCCGCCGGCGGCCCTCGACGCCGTCTATGCCGACCTCGCCGCCTTCGAGGCGCAGTTCGAGGTCGAGGGCTTCACGCTCTATGAGCACACGGTCGAGGGCCGGTGGCGGCCCGAGCGGCATTACGCGTTGACCGGGTCGTAGCGCGGTGAACGTCGTCGACCGGGCGTATGCCAGGTACAAGGCGTCGGTCGCCTGGGGGCGGGGACACTCGGCGGTGTTCGACCACCTGTGGCGGGCCCGGGAGCGGTACAACGACGTGCTCGGCGGCCAGCTGGCGGCCGCGATCTCCTACTACGGCTTCTTCGCCGCCTTCTCGCTCGGCCTGCTGGCCTACGCCATCCTCGGGTACGTACTGGCGAGCGACAACGCGTTCGTCACGCAGGTCAACGGCTTCCTCAGCGCGAACCTGCCCTGGATCAACTCGGTGGCGCTGTCGACCCGGCGCGGCGCGCTGACCATCATCGGTCTGGTGTCGCTCGTCCTCGCCGGGGTCGGCTGGGTGGAGTCGCTGCGCAGCTCGCAGCGGGCGGTCTGGAAGCTTGAGCAGCACCCGGGCAACTACTTCGTGCGCCGGCTGCTCGACCTGGTGATCCTCTTGGGGCTGGGCGTGCTGGTGCTGGTGTCGGTGTGGCTGACCTGGGCCGTCGGGCGGCTGCTGGCGTGGCTGGTCGGCCCGGACTACGGCCGCTTCGGGGGCGGCGTGCTGCACTGGTCGCCGGCGGCGGTGGAGTTCATCGTCAACGTCCTGTTGGCCGCGGCGCTGCTGGCCGGCGTGCCGCGCCTGGGCATGAGCCCGCGTCGCCTGCTGCCGTCGGCCGTCCTGCTCGGCGCGGGCATCCAGGTCCTCAACGCGCTGGTTCGCCTGGTGGTCGGCCGCACCGAGCACAACCCGGCGTACGCCCTGGTCACCGGCGCGGTCGGGCTGCTGGTCTACCTGTACTTCCTGAACCAGCTGATCATCTTTGCCTCGGCCGTCGCCGCGACGAGCACGCACGGCCGGTATGTGGATCTCGCGGCGGCCCCGGCCGACCCGCCCGCCGACCCTGCGTCGATCCGGCCGCCGGACACGCCATGATGGGCCGGTACACCGAGGACAGCCGATAGGAAAGGCGGGCACTGTGGGTGCCATTGTCACGTTGGAGCTGCCGGACGACTCGCCGGTGCTGGCGCTCCCCTGGATCATCACGTTCGGCCCGCTCGACGAGGACGAGGACTGGGAGCCGGTCGTGTGCGGCCCGTACGAGCGCGCACACGCGTTGTCGCTGGCCGAGACGGTCGTCGCGGACGAGGAGCTGATGGCGGTGGTCGAGCCGGTGCTGCCGCACACCTCGGTCGAGCAGATTCAGGCTGAGATCGCCTCCGCCCAGCTGCTGGCCCAGGAGGCGGAGGACGAGGCGGTCGAGGACGAGGAGATCGAGGCGTTCCTCGACGACCACGACCACGAGGAGGACGAGTACGACGAGGGCGATGAGGTCGAGGCGACCGCGCCGCCGACGCCGGACGAGATCCGCGCCGGCTTCGCCCGCATCGTGGCGCAGCAGACCTCCGCCAGACCCCATAA
>JAEZGP010000175.1 GCA_023437285.1 Actinomycetes bacterium
TACCCGTACCACGGTGGTGTCGGTGGCGATCAGCGCACCGGCCGCGCCGAGGGTGACCACGACGGTGGCCGCGCCGACCGCGCGCAGGTGCGCGGCCGCGGCGGCGGGGTCGAGGTCGAACAGGGCCCGCGCGTCGGGCTCGCTGAGCTTGACCACGTCGGCGGTCGCCGCGAACTCCTCGACGATCGCGCGCAGAGCGGCCGGGTCGGGGGTGAGGCGGGGCCGTACGTTGGGGTCCAGGGTGCGCAGCGGTCCCGGTACGGACCAGGCGGCGCGGGCCGCGGCCAACGGGCCCGGCCGCAGCAACGCGATAGATCCACAATAGAGCGTACGGGCGGCGCCGAGCACCTGCCGGTCGACGTCGTCGGGGCCGATCGCGGCGTAGGACGGCGGCTCGCCGTAGAACCGGAAGTCGGGCTCGGCGCCGGTGAAGCTGGTCAGCGCCAGGGTGGTCGGTGCGGGGCTGGCCGGGCAGCCGGTGGTGTCCACGCCGGCGGCGTCGAGCAGGGCACGTACGCGCCGGCCCAGCTCATCGGTGGCGAGCGAGCCGAGGAAGCGCGCGCGGCCGCCGAGGCGGGCCACGCCCACGGCGACGTTGAGCGGCGCGCCGCCCACGACGGGCCGGAACACCGTGTTTGCCGCCTCACCGGTGAGGGCAGTCTGTGGGCCAGCATCCGGGGTTTCGAGGAGATCCATGAGCGCTTCGCCGAGCACCACCGAGTCCGGGAATTCGTCCGTCGTGTCCACGCCGACAGCCTCGCACGTCCCGGGCGCGACGATCGGTGTCGAGGAGGAGTTCCACATCGTCGACCTGGCGACCGGCGAGCTGCGGGCCGGCGCGCGGGAGCTGCTCGCGTCGCGGGCCGAGGTGGAACCCGAACTGCAACGCACGATGATCGAGACGGCCACCGAAGTGCACCAGACCCTCGACAACCTGCGCGCGGACCTGCTGGCGCGGCGGGCCCAGCTGGTGAACGCCGCCGAAGGGCTCGGCCTGGGCGTGGCCGCCGCCGGCACGGTGCCGGGCTCCGGGGCGACGACGGCCCGGGTCTTCCCGAAGGCCCGCTACCAGTGGATTCACGAGGAGTACCAGCAGCTCGTCGCCGAGCAGCAGGTGTGCGCCTGCCAGGTGCAGGTCGGCGTGCCCGACCGGGACCTCGCGGTGCGGGTGGCGCGCCGCGTGCGCGGCTGGCTGCCCACGCTGCTGGCGATGTCGGCCAGCTCGCCGACGTTCCGGGGCGCAGACACCGGGTACGCGTCCTACCGTACGGTCGCGATCTCCCGCTGGCCCACGGTCGGGCCGCCGCCGGACGTGCGCTCGGCGGCGGAGTACGACGACCTGATCGCGTCGCTGGTCGGCTCGGGCGTCATCAAGGACGCCGGCATGATCTATTACGACGCGCGGCCGTCGGCGCGCTACCCGACGATCGAGATCCGTATCGCCGACGGCTGCCCGAACCTCGACGACGTGATCCTGATCGCCGCGCTGAGCCGCTCCCTGGTCGCCACGGCCGCCGCCGAGGACGACGCGCCGGAGGCGCCGGTCGAACTCGTGCGGGCCGCCACCTGGCGGGCGGCCCGGTCCGGGCTGGAGGAGGACCTCGTCGACCCGTTCGCCGCGCGGCCCGTGCCGGCGGGTGAGCTCGTCGACGCCCTGCTGGAGCACGTGCGGCCGGAGCTGACCGAGCGCGGGGAGTGGCCGGTCGTGCGCGAGCTGACCGACCGGCTGCTGGCCCGGGGGACCTTCGCCGAACGGCAGCGCGAGCTGCTCACCGCGGGCGCCAACGACGCCGACCTGGTGGCGGACGCGGTGGCGGTCACGGCCGGCCGCGCGTGAGCCGTACCGTCCACATGGGCAGCTACGACGACCTTGTGGAGTTTGGTACCTTGGTCGGGTCCATTCCTGACCGATCGGATGACCCATATCCACGTGATAACCACCAGACTGCTGTGGTGCGTGGGGGTATGGGTTTTCTGAGCCGCACTCAGCGGCGTTGGATGTGGATCGGCTTCACCGTTCTGGCGGCGTACGCGCCGTTCGCGGCGCGCGTCACCGAGGACGCGTCCTGGCTGTTCAGCGTGGTGATCGCGAGCATGCTCGCGATCGTGCTGGTGGCCGACGACACTGAGTCCCGGCGAGTGACCCGCAAGGCTCCGCCACCTTCCGACCTCTGATCGACGCCGTCGGTCGGTCACCTGGGCAGTGACCCGGCCGCGGCGTTGGCGCGCCGCTCACGCGGGTGAGCCCGCGGCGGCGCGCCGTTGTGCGAGTGCCTCGTTGGCTGTCCGGCGGCCGGACGCGAGCGCGCCCTGGATCGAGCTGGTGTCGCGGTGGTCACCGCACACATACAGGTTGGGCCCGAACCGTACCCGCCGGCGCACCCCGTGCGGCGCCGGCATCGCGGGCAGGGCACGCTCGATCGGGTACGCCCTGATCAGGTCCCAGCGGGCCGTCGTCGTGCCGTAGATCGCCGCCAGTCTCGCCCGTACCTGTTGGATGACGTCGCGGGTCGGCTCGTGCGCGCCGAGGATCGACGCGGCGACCAGGGCCCGGTCCGGTGGGGCGTACCCGGCGGCCACGTTGCTCATGACCACCGTGCTGCGGACCACCGACGGCTCGTCGGCGTCGAGCAGGAGCAGGCCGTCGTCGCGGGGCGGCTCGTCCGCCGCGAAGTAGAACGTCGTCACGGCCCGCCACGCCGGCTCCGGTACCCCCGGGACCAGTCGGGCCGCCGTGCTGCCGTCCGTGGCCACGATCACCGTACGGGCACGCACGCGCTCGCCGTCGGCGAGGCGTACCGCGTGGGGGACGACCTCGACCACCGCGCGGCCGCACTCGACCTCGACGTCCGGCATCGAGGCGGCGAGCTGGTGGCCGATGGCGCCCATGCCGGCCGCGGGCACCGCCGCGCCGGCGCGCAGGAACGCCCGCCACACGAGGTGGGCCACGTTGGCCGAGGTGGCGAGGTCGGGGTCCAGGAAGACGGCCGACAGGAACGGCCGCACCACCCGCTCGATGACCCGGTGCGACAGGCCCGCGTCCGTCAGCTCGGCCAGGGCGCTGCGGTCGGGCCGGTGCGCGATGGCCGCGGCCGGACCCACCAGGTCGCGGGTGACGATCTTCGCCAGCAGCACCGTGTCCATGATGGACAACAGGCGGGAACGCAGCACGCCGAGCGCGCGCAGGTCGGGCCGCAGGATCTCGACCTGGCCGTTGGTCAGCACGCCGACGCCCCGGGGGAAGGCCCGCAGGTCCAGCGAGGCGAGGTCACACTCGCGGGCGAAGGCCGGGTACGCCGGGCAGACGGTCTGGAAGCCGCGATCGAGCCGGAAACCGTCCACAAAATCGGTGCGTACCCGCCCGCCCACGTCGTCGGCGGCCTCCAGGACGCGTACCCGCCAGCCACGGTCGTGCAGGCGGCGCGCCGCCACCAGGCCGGCCAGGCCCGCGCCGACCACGACGGCGTCCAGGCGCTCGGTCATAGTCGCAGCGTAACGGGGTTTTGGGGGGCATTCCGGGGTTTGTCCGGTCCGCGAGGTGGGCAGGAGAGGGCATGGTGACGATGGAGCGGACGCATCAAGGGCGGGACTGGCTCGTGCTGGTGGGGTTCGGGGTCGCGGCGTTCGCCGCGGCCGCCATCGGCGGGCTGGGCATCAGCGGCACCGGGCAGGAGTACGCCAGCCTGGAGCGGCCGTCCTGGGCGCCGCCGTCGTGGCTGTTCGGACCCGTCTGGACCGTGCTCTACGCCATGATCGCGGTGGCCGGCTGGCTGGCGTGGCGGCGGGTGGGCTGGTCCTGGCCGCTCGTGCCGTACGCGGTCCAGCTCGTGCTCAACGCCGCCTGGACGCCGATCTTCTTCGGCTTCGGGGCGTACGGGCTCGCCACGGTGGACATCATCGCGATGTGGCTGGCGATCGGCGCCACCGTGGTCGTCTTCTGGCGGGTGCGCCGGGTCGCCGCCCTGTTGCTGCTGCCCTACTGGGCGTGGGTGACCTACGCGACCGCGCTCACGATCGCGATCTGGCGCCTGAACTGACGCGCTACTGCAGGTAACTCTCCACCTCGGCGGCGGAGCGCTCGCCCACCGTGTCGGGGTCGAGGCCCGCGTCGGTGGCCGCGCGGCGCCGGCGCAGCAGGTCCCAGCACTGGTCGAGGGACACCTCGAGCTCCCGCAGCCGGGCGTGCTCCTCCTCGGAGGAGACCTCGCCGGCCTGCAGCGCCGAGCGCAGGCGGTGCTCCTCCTCGACGAGCGTGTGGATCTGGTCGCGAATCGTCTTGTCCTGCATGGACACAGCTTGTCACGGATGCCGCGCTCCCGCGCGTCGGGGGAATGATCGGCACTCGCGTAACGTTCCGTCGCAGGAGTGTATTTTCACCATTTTAGTACGTATGTTTCACTAAATCCGGAATGTCACGTTACTATTGCTTAGGCGACGGGGCGAGGTTGATCGCGATGCTTCTCGTAGTAACGACGGAGACGATCCCCGGCTATCGGGTGCAGAGTGTGCTCGGCCCCGTGGTCGGACTGACGATGCGTAGCCGGAATCCCTACAAGGCCGGCCTCGCGGCCCTGGATGGCGGCGCCTCGCCGGCGGCCGCCGACCAACTGGTGCAGTGCCGCCAGGAGGCGATCACCGAGATGGTCCGGTCCGCCCGCGAGCGGGGCGCCAACGCGATCATCGGCATGCGGTTCGACCACCGGCAGGTCACCAACACCACGGCGGAGATGTGCGCGTACGGCACGGCCGTCATCGTCGTACCGGACGCGCAGCCCGCCGCGCAGCCGGCGGCCGCGCTCGCCCCGGCGGGTGGCGTGTCGTAATACGCGCGTGCTACATTCGATCACGTGCGGTACAGCTGGACACCGGAGGCGCTCGCGCGCGCGAACGCCCTCGAGGTTGAGCTGGCCGAGGTGCACCAGGTCCTCACGTCCGGCCGACCGGTGCTGCGCAAGCTGGAGGACGACCAGGTCCTGCGCATCATCGGCGCGACCGGCAGGGGCCGCGTGATCGAGGTCTGGCTCCGGGAGGACCCGGGGGCCGCCGAGGACGACTGGGAGATTCTGATCGCGTTCGAGGCGGGCCTCGCCGGCCAGGCCCTGTACCGCAAGGTCGTAGGGTAGTCGCGCCTTCTCCGGGAAGCGTTCCTCTCCGGAAGAAGGTCAGCGACCTTCGCCGCTGGAGGTGAGCGTCATGAGCCGCAAGGAACTTCTCGACAAGGTGCTGGCCGGTGACAGCGTCGACCACAGTTACGGCGACGTCGCCGAGTGGCGCGTCGAACCGGGCGCCTTCGAGCCGCACCCCGACGGCGAGGTCATGGTCGGCCGGTCGCTGCGGCTGCCCGCCCACACGTACGAGCGGGTCATGGCCGTGGCCAACGAACGGCGCATGTCGTTCTCCGCGCTGCTGCGCGTCTGGGTGGACGAAGGGCTCGCGGCCGCCGACCGCACCGACGACGACCCCGTCACCGCCCTGCGCCGGGGGCTCGACCAGGCGCAGCGGGCCGCCAACCAGCTGGCTCACCGCGCGTAGCCCATTCGAAACCTGACGTTGACACACTCGACGACGTGTACGACTTCGATCTGCTCGTCCTCGGCTCCGGGCCGGGAGGTCAGAAGGCCGCCATCGCGGCCGCCAAGCTGGGCCGCAAGGTCGCGGTCGTCGAACGCAGGCACATGATCGGTGGCGTCTGCATCAACACCGGCACCATCCCCTCCAAGACCTTGCGCGAGGCCGTGCTCTACCTGACCGGTCTCAACCAGCGCGAGCTGTACGGCCAGAGCTACCGGCTCAAGGACGACATCACGGTCGCCGACCTCGCGGCCCGCACGTCGCACGTCATCGGCCGCGAGATCGACGTCATCCGCAGCCAGCTGTCCCGCAACCGGATCGCGATGCTCACCGGCACCGGACGCTTCCTCGACGCGCACACGCTGCTGGTCAGCGAGCCGGGCGGCCGCGAGACCAAGGTGTCCGCCGAGAAGATCGTCATCGCGGCCGGCACCCGTCCCGCGCGGCCATCCAGCGTGGACTTCGACGACCGTACGATCATCGACTCGGACGGCATCATCCACCTCGAACGGGTGCCCCAGTCGATGGTGGTGGTCGGCGCGGGCGTCATCGGCATCGAGTACGCCTCGATGTTCGCCGCCCTCGGCACCAAGGTCACCGTCGTCGAGCGGCGCGAGCGCATGCTCGAGTTCTGCGACCTGGAGGTCATCGAGTCGCTCAAGTACCACCTGCGCGACCTCGCCGTGACGTTCCGCTTCGGCGAGTCGGTCGCCGCCGTCGAGCGCCACACCGGCGGCACTCTCACCGTCCTTGACAGCGGCAAGCGCATCGCGGCCGACACCGTCATGTACTCGGCCGGCCGGCAGGGCGTCGCGGGCGAGCTGGGCCTGGAGAACGCGGGCCTCGTCGGCGACGAGCGCGGCCGCATCAAGGTCGACGAGTACTTCCGCACGGCCGTCCCGCACATCTACGCGGTCGGCGACGTGATCGGCTTCCCGGCGCTCGCGTCGACGTCCATGGAGCAGGGCCGCCTGGCCGCCCACCACGCCTGCGACGAGCCGGCCCGGGCGATGCACACCCTGCAGCCGATCGGCATCTACACGATCCCCGAGGTCAGCTTCGTCGGGCAGACCGAGGACGAGCTGACCACCGCCAAGATCCCCTTCGAGGTCGGCCTGGCCCGCTACCGGGAGCTGGCCCGGGGCCAGATCATCGGCGACTCGTACGGCATGCTCAAGCTGCTCGTCTCGCCCGAGGACCGGCGGCTGCTGGGCGTGCACATCTTCGGCACGGGGGCCACCGAGCTGGTGCATATCGGGCAGACGGTGATGGGCTGCAACGGGACCGTCGACTACCTGGTCGACGCGGTGTTCAACTACCCGACGCTCGCGGAGTCGTACAAGGTCGCCGCGCTGGACGCGATGAACAAGATGCGCCACATCGACCGGCTTAACGGCTGACCGTCGCCGCGTCCCGGCGTTTGTGCTCCCCGCGGGGCACGCGGGCCCGGCTGCGCAGCCCTTCGGGGTAGGCTCGGGCCCGTTCGCGTCGGTGCTCGGGAGTCGTGGTGTCGGTTGTGCGTGGCGGCGTCGCCGCCCTGCTGGGGGTGGTGTTTGCGCTGCTCGCGGCCGCTCCGGCGGCCGCGCACACCGTCGGCGGTGTCGGCGCGACGAACTTCCGCACCACCCTGTCGGAGCTCTCCCCGACGGCCGCCGGGATCACCCTCCGCGTGATCGAGAACGGCAGCCGGCTGGAACTGTCCAACACCACGGGTACGGACGTGATCGTGCGCGGGTACGCCGACGAGCCGTACGCGCGCATCGGCCCCGGCGGCGTGTTCGTCAACGACAACTCGCCGGCCCGCTACCTCAACACCAACCGGTTCGGGTCGGTCAAGGTGCCCGCCGACGTCGACCCGAAGAACCTGCCCACCTGGCGCAAGGTGGACGACGCCACGGTGTACCGGTGGCACGACCACCGCATCCACTGGATGGCCACCACCATGCCGCCGGCC
This sequence comes from Actinomycetes bacterium, assembly GCA_023437285.1. GTDB lineage: Bacteria > Actinomycetota > Actinomycetes > Mycobacteriales > Micromonosporaceae > Luedemannella. The sequence goes on from JAEZGP010000175.1 coordinate 7,526, forward strand.
GTGGCCGCCGCCCCGACTGAGCGCCACCTGATCAGCGAGTGGACGGTCGTCCTCGACCTCGGCGACCAGCAGCTCACGGCCGCCGGCACGCTGGAATGGGTCCCCGGGCCCGACCCGGGGCGGTGGTTCGTCGCGGCGATCGTGGCCGGCC
>JAEZGP010000183.1 GCA_023437285.1 Actinomycetes bacterium
CCCCCGCCGGGCGGTCGCGGCGAGCCCCGCCGGGACGGGGTTGATGGCCGATGTCCGCTGTGTGAATATGGGCCCTCCGCCGCGTGGTGCCCTACGGCGGTCGCCTGTCGCGGGAGTCCACATGAGACGTTCAGCCACGCGTACCGCTGCCCTCGTGGGGACCACCCTCATGGTCGTCGCGGCTGTCGCCGCGAGCGGCGCGGCCGGCGCGGCCGTCCCCGAGGCGAGCGTCGTGACCATCACCCGCGACGGTGTACCCCTGCTGGCCGTGCGCGCCGACCGGGCTGTGGCCGCGCATCCGAAGGCCAGCGGCGCGACCCGGTCGGACTTTGACGGCGATGGTCTCGACGACCTCGCCGTCATGGCGCGCGGCATCGTCCTGGCGGACAGCTCCGTGCCCGCGCAGTCCGTGGACCGCGCTGTGATCGTCACGTACTCGACCGCGCCCTTCCAGGACACGTTCACCACCCTCAAGCCGGGCGAGGACGTCGAGCGCCTCTTCGGCGCGGCGCTGGCGACCGGCGACATCAACCACGACGGGTACGACGACCTGGTCATCGGCGACCCCAGCGAGTCGACGGCCACGAGGCCTTCGGCGGGCGGCATCTGGGTGCTGCCGGGCAGCTCGACCGGGCTCCGATCCGACAAGGCCCAGCACGTCACGCAGGACTCGCCGAACGTGCCCGGCGCCTCCGAGGCCGGCGACTGGTGGGGCGCCGCGCTGGCGGCCGGCGACCTCAACGGCGACGGCTTCGACGACGTGGCGGTCGGCGCGCCGCTCGAGACGGTCGGCGCCGACTACGGCGCCGGCTCGGTCACCGTGCTGTTCGGCGGCGCGGGCGGGCTCATGACCTCGGGCTCGGTGGGGCTCACGCAGGACTCGGCCGGCGTGCCCGGCAGCGCGGAGGAACTCGACGTGTTCGGCGTCTCGGTCGCCATCGGCCCGGTGAACACCGACCGGTACGCCGACCTCATCATCGGCGCGGGCGGCGAGAACGCCGGAACCCGGGCGGGGTCGGGATCGGTGACCCTGATGTGGGGTGCGGCCGGCGGCGTCGGTCGCACCGGCGCGACCTCGGTGACGGGTGCGGCCGCCACCAGCGCCGCGAAGATCTCCGGCACGGTCCTGTACGGGCTGGGCGACCAGGTTGCCGTCACCGACACCAACGGCGACGGGCTCGGCGAGGTCATCGCCGCGGCGCCACGGGCCACGGCCGGCTCGGCGTCGTCGGCCGGCGCGGTGGCGAGCTTCGCGGGACGCCGTACGGGCCTGTCCGCGAGCGGCGTGAAGGTGCTCAGCCAGGCCGGCTCCGTGCCGGGTACGCCGGAGGCCAACGACACCTGCGGCGCGTCCCTGGCGGTGGGCGACGTGACCGGCGACGGCCACGGTGACGTCATCGTCGGCTGCCCCGGCGAGTCGATCGGCACCGACCGGTACGCGGGCCTGTTCCTGCTCCTGCGCGGATCGGCGGGCGGGCTCACCGCGACCAACGCCAGGGCGATCAGCCAGGACACCTCGGGCGTGCCCGGCGTCAGCGAGTGGGCCGACCGCTTCGGTCAGGCGGTGTCGGTGCTCAACCTGGACGGTCGGGGCGGCCTCGACGTCCTCGTCGCGGCACCCTTCGAGTCGGTGACCGACGACCCCGAGGAGCAGATCGGGGCGGTCACCACGTTCCGCGCCGGCGGCGGCGAACTCGTACCGGTGACGAGCTGGTCGGGCCGTACCCAGGTCAACTCCGTCGTCACGTACGTGAGTCAGTTCGGCTACGTCCTGGCGTAGGTCGCCGCGACCGATTTACCCGGCCCTAACACGCGGCGCGCATGATGGAGGGATGCAACGCCGCGCGGTACGGATCGGGTGCGAGTTCGTGCACGACGCTGACCAGCCGACCCCGACGGTGTTCCAGGTGCAGCCGCGCGACGAGGCGCCGGTCACGCTCGCGCGGCAGGAGTGGTCGACCGACCCGGAGATCGTGACCCGGCGCTACGTCGACCACTACGGCAACCCGTGCCTGCGCGCGGTGCTGCCGGCCGGGCGGTCGGTGCTGCGCTACGACGCGCTCGCGCTCGTGCCCGACAGCACGGAGGACGTCGACTTCGACGCCCCCGAACTGCCGCCCGAGCAGCTGCCCGACGACGTCCTGCTGTACACGCTGCCCAGCCGGTACTGCCTGCCCGACGTGCTCGGCGACGTCGCCTGGCGGGAGTTCGGCAGCCACCCGCCGGGCTACCGGCGCGTGCAGGCGATCATCGACCACCTGCACGAGCGGGTCACGTTCCGCTACGGCACCAGCAACGCCACCACCACGGCCGCCGATGTGTACGAGGCCGGCTTCGGGGTGTGCCGCGACTTCGCCCACCTGGCGATCACGTTCTGCCGCGCGCTGAACATCCCGGCCCGGTACGTCTTCGGCTACCTGCCCGACATGGACGTGCCGCCCGACCCGGCGCCGATGGACTTCGCGGCGTGGATGGAGGTCTGGCTCGGCGACCGCTGGTGGACGTTCGACCCGCGCAACAACGCCGCGCGCAAGGGCCGCATCCTCATCGGCCGCGGCCGGGACGCCTCCGACGTGGCGATGGCGACCACGTTCGGCGCCCCCCGGTTGGAGTCCATGCTCGTCTGGGCCGACGAGGAGCCCCCGTGAACCCTCTGTGCGACGCGCCGGTGCTCGACCACACCCGGTTCGACCTGGCCAGCGCGGACAGCCTGACGTTCCGGCTGCGCCAGACGTTTCGCTACACCTACGCCACCCCCATCGCGTCGTTGCGTCACCAGCTGGTCATCGTGCCGCCCGCCCGCCACGGCGAGGTGCACCTGCGCGGTGCGCGCGTCGTCGTCGCGGGTGCTGCCGGGCGGCGGCGCACGGTCCGCGACGCCATGGGCAACACCGTCGTACGCTTCACCGTCGCCCACGTCGAGCAGTACGTGGAGTTCCAGCTCAAGGCGATCCTCGAACGGGTACGCGGCGCGGGTCCCGTGCTGCTGCCCGCCGCGGCGCTGCGCGACCCGCGGCACCGGCTGGCGAGCCCGCTCACCGAGCCCGACGACGCGCTGCTCGCCCTCGCCGCCGCCGCCCGGGCCCACGGTCCGGACCCGGTGGCCATGGCCGAGTGGCTGTGCGTGCAGACGTACCGCCGCCTGCGGTACGAGTTCGGCATCACCACCGTGGAGACCACGGCGGCCGAGGCGCTCGCCGGCGGCCGGGGCGTGTGCCAGGACTACGCGCACATCATGGTGTCGGCGTGCCGGGCGGCCGGGGTGCCGGCCCGCTACGTGTCGGGGCATCTGCTCAGCCAGGGCGGTACGCACGCCTGGGTGGAGGTCATCGTGGCGCACCCGTCGGGTGCCGAGGCGATCGCGTTCGACCCGTGTCACGGCCGGCGCGCGCACGCCGGCTACGTCACGGTGGCGACGGGCCGCGACTACGCCGACGTGGCCCCGACCTCGGGCACGTACGCGACCGGCGGCCCGGGCGAGCTGACCACGCACCGGGAACTGGCCCTGGTGTCCATCCAGCCGACCCCCTGATCCGGCGACAACCGATCCGACGCCCCCGATCCGGCGACCCGCCCTGTGCGCGGGCCGCGCGCAGACCGCCGGCGCGTATGTCAACACGCGTAATTGTTATTCGCCCGAATCAATGCGTACCCGCAAGAGTAGCGCCAGCGAAATGTTAAGGCTTGATCACCGATCTATGAATGCGAAGTGTACGAGCTCGATCATGGTCGATGTCCCAGGCCCGGGTGTTTTTTCGTAACAAGCTTCAGTACAGTTCTCGACAGGCGATTCCCTCGGCCGGTTAAATCCCTGTGGCGCGCCTTGACTATTCGCCGCCGAATTCCGTCTCATGGCAATGCGAGTGCCATCCGAATTCGCGATCATCGCATTTACCGGGGAAGGGATGGTCCATGCCTGCCGCCATGCTCGCTGCCATGTCCGTGTTCCTGTTCGTTGTCGCGGCGATGACGCTGTGGTGGACCATGCACGCCTGGCGAACGCCGGAGACCCTGGCCGCCACCCGGTTCGCCGCGCCGGACGGTACCCACGACGTGTCCTTCTCGCTGCTGGTGCCGGCCCGCCACGAGGAGGAGGTGCTGGAGCACACGGTCGCGCAGCTGATGGCCGCCACGCACAGCGACTTCGAGATCCTGATCATCGTGGGTCACGACGACCCGGGCACGGCCGCGGTGGCCGAGAGGATCGCCGCCACGCACCCCGAGCGGGTCCGCGTGATCACGGACACGAACGTGCCGAAGAACAAGCCGAAGGCGCTCAACACGGCGCTGCCACACTGCCGCGGCGACGTGGTGGGCGTATTCGACGCGGAGGACCAGGTGCACCCTGACCTGCTCACCCACGTCGACAGCGCGTTTCGGGCCACCGGCGCCGACGTGGTGCAGGGCGGCGTGCAGTTGATCAACTTTCACTCCAGCTGGTTCAGCCTGCACAACTGCCTGGAGTACTTCTTCTGGTTCCGCAGCCGCCTGCACCTGCACGCCCGCAAGGGGTTCATCCCGCTGGGCGGCAACACCGTGTTCGTGCGTACCTCGGTGCTACGCGCCGCCGGCGGCTGGGACGGCGCCTGCCTGGCCGAGGACTGCGACCTGGGCGTACGGCTGTCCTGCGTGGGTGCCAGGGTCGTCGTCGCGTACGAGTCGACGATCGTCACGAAGGAGGAGACGCCCGACACGCTCATGAGCCTGCTCAAGCAGCGCACCCGCTGGAATCAGGGCTTTCTTCAGGTCCTCCGCAAGGGTGACTGGAAACGACTGCCGACGATGCGTCAGCGCATGCTGGCTCGTTACACCTTGACGGGTCCATTCGTCCAGGCGTTCTCCGGGGTCGCCATTCCGGTCGGCCTTTACATCGGGCTGGTGATGGAGGTGCCGGTCAGTGTCGCTTTGCTGACGTTCGCGCCAGTCGTGCCAATGATTGCTACGTTGATGTTTCAGGTCGTCGGCCTTCACGATTTCGGCCGGCAATACTCATTACGTATTCGTTTCCTTCATTACGCGCGCCTTATTCTCGGCGCCTTTCCGTACGCGCTCGTGCTGTCGCTGGCCGCGGTGCGCGCCGTGTGGCGGGAATGGACCGGCAAGAACAACTGGGAACTCACCAGGCACGTCGGCGCGCACCTGCCGCAGGGCGGCGAGCCCGTCCTCGAGGGCGCCACGGCATGACGACCCTGGCCGAACCGCCCGCCATACCGGCACCCGACGCGCCGCCGACGCGCCGCGTCCCGCTGCCGCGCTGGCGGCCCTCGCGGGACACCCTGCTCGTCGGCGCGCTGCTGGGCGTCGTCGCCTGCGCGTACCTGCCCAACCTGGGCGGGTTCCCCGGCGCGAGCGACGACGAGGGCACCTACCTGGCCCAGGCGTGGGCCGCGCGGGAGGGCCTGGGCCTGGCGCACTACACGTACTGGTACGACCACCCGCCGGTGGGCTGGCTGCAACTGGCGGCCCTGTCCTGGCTGCCCGCCGCCCTGGCGCCGGATTCGTTGGCGGTGGCGGCGGGCCGGTACGCGATGGTGCCGGTCGTCGCCGCCATCCTGGCGCTGACGTACGTGCTGACCCGGCGCCTGGGCTTCGCCCGGCCGACGGCGGCCGCCGCGTTGCTGCTGCTCGGCCTGTCCCCGCTGACGGTCACCCTGTACCGGCAACTGTTCCTCGACACCTTCGCCGTGGCATGGCTGCTCGCGGCGCTCGTCCTCGCCCTGTCCCCGCGCAGGCACCTGTGGCACCACGTGGCGGCCGGTGCCGCCGCGGCCGTGGCGGTGCTGTCGAAGGAGACGATGCTGGTCGCCCTGCCGGCGGTCGCGGTGGCGCTGTGGCAGTCCACCGTGCGGGGCCTGCGGGCGTACTCGCTGGTGGGGGCGAGCGCCGCCCTGGCCCTGGTCGGCGTCTTCTTTCCCCTGTACGCGCTGCTCAAGGGCGAGCTGTTTCCCGGGCCGGACCACGTGTCGCTGATCGGGGCGTGGCAGTTCCAACTGGGCAACCGCACCGGCTCGGGCAGTGTGTTCGAGGCCGGGTCGCCGGCCAACACGCTGGTGCGGTCGTGGCTGTTCTACGACTGGGTGCTGCCGGCGGCCGGCGTGGTCGCGGTCGTCGTGGGGCTGGCCGTGCGGCGGCTGCGCGCGCCGTCCGTCGCCGCCGTCCTGCTCGCGGTGATGGTGGTCCGCCCCGGCGGCTACCTGCCCGCCATGTACGTCATCGGGTTGCTGCCGTTCTTCGCGGTCGCGATCGCCGGGCTGGTGGAGATCGTGGCACGCCGCCTGCTCGCCGTCGACCCGGTGACCCGGGGCCGCTGGTACCGGGGCAACGTCGCGCTGCTCACCGCGGCCACCGTCGCCGCCGTGGTGCTGATCGTCCCGACCTGGGCGACCGGCCTCGACCGCGCCGTCACCAAGCCGGACAACGCCCGGTACGAGTGGACGGCCGCGTGGCTGCGCGAGCAGGTCACGGTCGAACCGGACGCGCGCATCGTGCTCGACGACGTGCTGTGGCTGGACGCGGTCAACGCCGGGTTCGACCGCGACCGGGTCATCTGGTTCTACAAGCTCGACCTCGATACCGCCGTCGCGGCGACGCTGCCGCGCGGGTGGCGCAGCGTCGACTACGTCATCTCGTCCCCGGCCATGCGGGCCGACCCGAACACCCTGCCCAACGTCGCCGCCGTGCTGACCCACTCGCGGGTCGTGGTCACCTTCGGCACCGGCGACGACCGCATCGAGATCCGACGAGTCGACCAGGAGGCGCAATGACCACAGTGGCGCAGCGCGAAGGGGTGACGCAGGTGGTGGGTACGCCCGCCGCCGGTGTCCATCCGCCGCACATCTCGGTCGTCATCCCGACGTACAACGAACGCGACAACGTCGCCGAACTGCTGACCCGCCTGGTCGCGGCGGTGCCCGCCGACACCGAGCTGATCTTCGTGGACGACAGCTCGGACGACACCGTCGACGCGATCCGCACGGCCGCCGAGAAGCTGGACGTCAACGTCGTCGTCCACCACCGGGCCGAGGCGACCGGCGGCCTCGGCGGCGCCGTGGTCGACGGCCTGCGCCTGGCGCAGGGCACCTGGGTCGTCGTCATGGACGCCGACCTGCAACACCCGCCGGACCTGGTGCCCCGCCTGGTGGCGGCCGGCGACGAGGCCGGCGCCGACCTCGTCGTGGCCAGCCGCTACGTCGACGGGGGCACCCGCGACGGGCTGGCCAACGCCTACCGGCGTTACGTCTCGCAATGGTCGACCCGGTTGGCCAAAACGATGTTCGGCCGCACGCTGTCGCGGGTCAGCGACCCCATGAGCGGCTTCTTCGCCGTACGGGCGACGACGCTCGACCCGGCCACCCTGCGGCCGCTCGGTTACAAGATCCTGCTCGAACTGATCGTCCGCGCGAAGCCGCGCACGGTCGTCGAGGTGCCGTTCAGCTTCGGCACCCGGTTCGCGGGGGAGTCGAAGTCCAGCCTGGCGGAGGGCCTGCGATTCCTGCGGCACCTGGCCACCCTGCGGGTCGGCGACAGCCAGTTGCGGATGCTCGGGTACGCGGCCGTCGGCCTGTCCGGCGTGCTGCCCAACCTGTTGGCGCTGCAACTGCTCACCGCCGTGTTCGGGGTGCACTACCTGACGGCGGCGGTCGTCGCCAATCAGGTGGCGATCGCCTGGAACTTCGTCCTGACCGACACGTTGATCTTCCGCAGTCGCCGGCGGCGCGGCCTGTGGAGCCGGATAGGCCAGTTCGCCGTACTCGGCAATGTGGACCTGGTGGCCCGCATCCCGCTGCTGGCGCTGCTCGTCGGCGACCTCGGCCTGGGCTACCTGAGCGGCACGGCCATCACCCTGGCCGTCATGTTCCTGATCCGGTTCCTGGTCCTCGACCGGCTCGTCTACGTCCGTACCGCCAAACCTTCACCCTCGGTGTGGGAGACGCCATGACCTCAGGCCCGACAAGACGCTGGGAACGCGCGACGCGGCGCATCCTGGTCCTCACGCTGCTCATCACGGCCGCCATGCCGTCGTCGGCGGCCTTCGCCGACGCGAATCTGCTCGTCAACGGGGACCTGGAAGTTGTCGACGACGGGTTCCCCGTCTGTTGGGAGAAGTCGGGCTGGGGCACCAACGACGTGACCTGGGCACTGACCACGAACGCCCACTCCGGCGCGAACGCCATGTCGATCACCCTGGCGAACCGGGTCGACGGCGACCGCAAGGCGATGATGCTCGAGTCGCCGTCGTGCGCGCCCAACGTCACGCCGGGCCACCAGTACGACGTGTCCGTGTGGTACCAGACGACGACGCCGGACACCGTCATGACGATGTTCCGCCACGACGTCGCCAACGGCTGGCAGTACTGGACGGACCTCGCCTCGCTCGCGGTCACCGGCACGTACACGAAGAAGACCGTGCGCACGCCGCCGGTGCCGCCCGGCACCGACCAGATCACCTGGGGCGTCACCATCTACGGCGCCGGCACGCTGCTCACCGACGACTACGCCATGGTCGACGCGACCCAGCCGACGCCGGGCACGCAGTGCAGCGCCGGTGACGCGTGCACCAAGGGCGTGTGGCAGGTCATGCCGTTCGACGCGCCGGCCCGGGCCATGCACGCCGTGGTGCTGCACAACGGCAACGTCCTGCTCATCGCCGGCTCGGGCAACGACACCGACCTGTTCGCGGCGGGGACGTTCAAAACCGCGCTCTATCAGCCGTACTCCGGGACGTTTGTGGAGGTCCCGACGCCGGCCGACCTGTTCTGCGCCGGGCACGTGCAGTTGCGCGACGGCAAGGTGCTCGTCATGGGCGGCAACAAGGACTACCCGAGCGCCGACGGGACGGTGGGCTACAAGGGGCTCAAGGACTCCTACGTCTACGACCCGGTCACCAACGCGTACACGCGCATCAACGACATGAACGCGGGGCACTGGTACCCGTCGGCGACGATCCTGGGCAACGGCGACGTGCTGTCGCTGGGCGGCCTGGGGGAGGACTCGTCGGGCACGGTCGCCACCGAGTACTACAAGGCGTCGGAGAACCGCTGGCTCGCGCTGTGGGAGGCGAACCAGACCTGGCGCTTCTGGGGCCTGTACCCGTCGATGATCCTCATGCAGGACGGGCGGCTGTTCTACTCCGGCAGCCACGTGTTCGGCAACGGCCTGCCCGGCACCGGGGCGTCGATCTACGACTACGCCACCGGTTCGGTCACCGACGTGCCCGGCCTGCAGAGCAAGGACGAGCGCGACCAGTCGGCCAGCCTGCTCCTGCCGCCCGCCCAGGACCAGCGGGTCATGACGCTCGGCGGCGGCAACATCGAGACCAACCCGGACGCCAACCGGTACACCGACATCATCGACCTCAAGCAGGCCAACCCGACGTACGTGGCCGGGCCGCTGCTGCCGCAGGGCACCATGACCGGCGGCGTGCCGCAGACCGGCGCGCAGGGCAAGATGTACGTCAGCGCGGTCATCCTGCCCGACGGGAAGGTCTTCGAGACCGGCGGCGGCCTGCACAACCGCGCCGACCCCGTGTACGAGGCGTCCATGTTCGACCCGGCGACGAACACGTTCACGCCGGGCATGGCGACCGATCCGATGCCGCGCACCTACCACTCGTCGGCGTTCCTGCTGCCCGACGGCCGGGTGATGGCGTTCGGCGACAACCCGGGCAACGGCACGTTCGCCACGCACGTGTCGATCTACTCCCCGCCGTACCTGTTCCAGGGCGGCCGGCCGCAGATCCGTGCGTTGTCGAGCGCGTCCTGGGCGTACGGCTCGACCCAGACGATCACGGTGAGCGCGCCGGTGACCCGGGCCATGCTGATCCGCCCGGCCGCGGTGACCCACTCGTCGGACCCGAACCAGCGCTCCGTCGAACTGCCGATGAGCGTGAGCGGGTCGACCGTCGGCCTCAACGTGACCAGCAACCCCAACCTGGCGCCGCCGGGCTGGTACATGCTCTTCGTCCTCGGCGCCAACGGCGTCCCCTCGGTCGCGAAGTGGGTGAACCTCTCATGAGGCAACGACTGTTCTCAGGGATGGTGGGTCTGACCGCCGTGGTCACGGTGATCCTGCTGGCGGGGGCGTCGAGCGGTACCCGCGGCGCCGGCG
>JAEZGP010000211.1 GCA_023437285.1 Actinomycetes bacterium
GAAGCAGGCCGATCGGGGTCACCGGCTCGACCTGACGCTGTTCCTCAACGGCATTCCGGTCGCCACTGCCGAGCTGAAGAACCCGCTCACCGGCTCGGGCGTCGAGCACGCCAAGGACCAGTACCGCACCGACCGTGACCCCACCGAGCTGATCTTTTCGCGGCGGGTGGTCGCGAACTTCGCCGTCGACCCGGACCTCGTCTTCGTCACCACCGAGCTGCGCGGGGCGCAGACCCGGTTCCTGCCGTTCAACACTGGCAGCGAAGGACCCGGGTGCCCCGGCGGCGCGGGCAACCCGCCGGCCACCGGGTACGGCACGTACGCCACCTCCTACCTGTGGGAGGAGATCTGGCAGCCGGACAACTGGCTCGACCTGCTCGAACGCTTCGTCCACGTGCACGAGGACAAGCGCGCGGGCGCCCGTACCAGAAAGAATTTGATCTTTCCGCGTTATCACCAGTGGCACGCGGTTAAGAAGCTGACCGCGCACGCGGCCCGGCACGGCGCCGGGCACAACTACCTGGTCATGGCGTCGGCCGGGTCGGGCAAGTCGAACACGATCGCCTGGCTCGCGCACCGGCTGTCGTCGCTGCACACCCCCAACGACCCGGCGGCGCTCGACCCGGCCGCGCTCGCCGCCGGCACCAAGCCGGGCAGTCCCGTCTTCGACAAGGTCATCATCACCGACCGGCGCAACCTGGACGCCCAGCTGCGCGACACCGTCGGCAGCTTCGAGCAGACCGCCGGGCTCGTCGTGAAGATCGACGAGAAGTACGGCGCCAAGTCGGAGCAGCTCGCCAAGGCGCTCTCCCGTGAGAGCGGCAAGATCGTCACGGTCACGCTGGCGACGTTCCCGGCGCTGAAGGACTACCTCCAGCGCAATCCGACCGAGATCCAGGGCAGCCGCTTCGCGATCATCGTGGACGAGGCGCACTCGTCGCAGGCCGGCGAGGCGGCCACCGACGTCCGGCGGGTGCTGCGCGACCTCGGCCTGGACGAGGACTCCGACGAGGCCGGCGCCGCCAGCGCCGCCGGGCCGCAGACCGCCGAGGAGAAGCTCGCGGCGAGCGCCACCAAGCGACAGCGCAGCTCCCACCTGTCCTACTTCTCGTTCACCGCCACGCCCAAGGCCAAGACCCTCGAGCTGTTCGGCACCCTCGGCGACGACGGCAAATACCACCCGTTCCACACGTACTCGATGCGGCAGGCGATCGAGGAGGGCTTCATCCTCGACCCGCTGCGCAACTACGTCACCTACAACACGTACTGGAAGCTGGTCAACGAGAACCCCGACGAGCGGGAGGTCGACGCGTCCAAGGCCAACAAGGAACTCGCCCGGTACGCGCTGACCCACGCTTCCACCGTCGCCCAGCACGCGCAGATCATCATCGAGCACTTCCGGGCACACACCGCCGGGCGGCTCGGCGGCCGGGCCAAGGCGATGGTCGTCACCTCCTCCCGACAGAGCGCCGTACAGATGTCGCGGGCGATCAAGAAGCACCTCGGCGACCGCGGCTACCCGGACCCGGGCGTGCTGGTCGCGTTCTCCGGCACCCTCACCTACGACGGCGAGGAGATCACCGAATCGAAGGAGAACGGCGGCCTGCCCGAGACGGCCCTGCCGAAGGCGTTCGCGTACACCCGGGCCGACGACAAGACCGCCCGCGCCGGCCAGCGCGAGTACCGCATCCTGGTGGTCGCGGAGAAGTACCAGACCGGCTTCGACCAGCCGCTGCTCACCACCATGTACGTCAACAAGAAGCTCACCGGCGTCTCCGCCGTGCAGACCCTGTCCCGGCTCAACCGAACCGCCGACCGCAAGAGCCAGGCCGACCTGGCGGTGCTCGACTTCGTCAATGAGGCCGAAGACATCAAGGAGGCGTTCCGGCCCTTCTTCGAAGAGGCCGAGACGCTGCCCTCCGACCCGAACCTGCTCTACACCGCGCAGAGCCGGGTGATGTCGGCGAACCTGCTCACCGAGGCGGAGATGCAGGCGTTCGTCGAGGCGTACCTGGCCGCCGAGGAGCAGGCCGGCGGCAACGCGGCGAAGTGGGAGAGGCTGCACGCCGAGCTCTACCGGCACCTGCAGCCCGCCGTTGACCGCTTCGACAAACTCCTCACCAGCGAGGACGAAGTCGAGTACGAGACCGCCGAGACGTTCCGCGCCGACCTCAACGACTACGTGCGCAAGTACGGGTTCCTCGCGCAGATCGTCCCCTACGCCGACCATGAGCTGGAGCGGCTCTATCTCTACGGCCGGCACCTGCTCAACCGGCTGCCCCGTCGGGGGGACGGCGGCGTCGACATCGGCGAGGTCGACCTGAGCCACCTGCGGGTCGAGAAGACCGGCGAACACGACGTCAGCCTCAGCCCGGAGGGCGCGGCCGAACTGAAGGGCTTCGGCGACGGCTCCGGCGGGGCGAAGGAGCCCGAGAAGTCGCTGCTCTCCGAACTGATCGACCGGTTCAACGACCGGTTCGGCACCAGCTTCACCGAAGACGACGTGGTCAAGCCGTTCAACGAGGCGATGGCCGACCCGAAGGTGCGCCAGGCCGCCGTCGCCAACAACGAGGAGAACTTCGGCCACGTCTTTATCCCGGTGTTCGAGGACAAGATGATGGACCACTTCGAGTCCGCCGCCGACCTCGGCCGCCGCTACTTCGAACCGCAGTCCGACTTCCGCAGTTCGCTCAACCGCAGTGCCCGCAGTGCCGCCTGGCGGCTGATCCGCCGGCAGGAAGGAGTCGTCGACGACGCGGCCTGACCGATCGGTCCCTGGACGGCGATTTGTCCAATGACGACACTGACTTCTTGGCCGTGACAGCGGAGGAAAACGGAGGCAGCGGTGCGGGAAGAGCCGATCGCCGGCCGGTACGAGCGGGTTGAGCAGATCGGCTCCGGCGGCATGGGGCAGGTGTGGCGCGGCTACGACAACGTCCTGGACCGCGAGGTGGCCATCAAACTCATCCGCCCCGGCCTCGTCCACACGCCACAGCAGGCCGACGAGCTGGCCAAGCGGTTTCGCCGCGAGGCCCGCATCACCGCGCGCATCCACCACCACGGCGTACCCCAGGTGTACGACGCGGTTCTAGACCGCTCCTACGACCGGCTGTTCCTGGTGATGGAGTTCGTCCGCGGCACTACCCTACGTGCCTGCATCGACCCCGGACACCCGCTGCCAATCGCCTGGGCCGCCGCGATAGCCGCGCAGATCTGCACCGTGCTCTCCCACGCCCACGCCGTCCCCGTCGTGCACCGCGACCTCAAACCCGACAACGTCATCGTCGCCGCGGACGGCACGGTCAAGCTTCTCGACTTCGGCATCGCCGCCATCCTGCGGACCGACGTCACCCGGCTCACCGCGACCGGCAGCCCTATCGGTACCCAGCACTACATGTCCCCGGAACAGATCCAGAACACGCAGATCACGCCACAGAGCGACCTGTACGCCCTCGGCTGCGTCCTGCACGAGCTCCTCGCCGGGCATCGGGTCTTCGCCGGCAGCGGCTTCGACCTGTGGCGCCAGCACGTCACCGAGCCACCACCGCCCCTGCGTACGCTCCGCCCGGACGTACCCGAAGCGATCGAAAAGCTGGTCCTCGACCTGCTGGCCAAGGCCCCCGAGGACCGGCCCGCAGACGCCTACACCGTGTACGACCGGCTGCTGCCCTTCCTGCCTCTTCCCGGATCGGCGCCGCCCGCCCACGACCCCGCCCGCGGCGCCATGCCTGATCCCACGCTGGCGTACCGCCGCCCCAACGCGCCGCGCCGCCGCCCCGAGCCGACGCCAGCGGTCCAACCGCCGGACAGCGTGACGCCGGCCGCCGACCCGGCGGCGATCCTGCCAACCGGGGTTCGAGACGCGATCAGGGCCGCCGTGGCGCAGTCCGACGAACTGCTCGACGACGAGCGCTTCGCCCAGGCCGCGGAGGTGCTCGAACAGGTCATCGGCCCCGCCAGCGACGCGCTCGGCGCCGAGAGCCCGCGCGTGCTGACGCTGCGCTCACGGCGCGCCGCCATCCTGGTGCTCGGCGGCGACTTCCGGCGCGCGCTGCCGGAGTTCGACGCCCTCGCGGCCGCGTACGCCCGCACTAACGGACCGGCCAGCGAAGACGCGCTGGAGTGCCTGCGGCAGGCGGCTCACTGCCGGGCCGAACTCGGACAGGCCACCACCGCCCTGCACCAGTTCCGGCAGGTGCTGGCCCACGTCCGCGCCGCCTCCGGCGACGCCTCCCCCACCGCCCTCGACCTGCGTCGCAACATCGGCATGCTGCTGCTCTCCGAAGGAAGGACGGCGGAGGCCGCGAGCGAGCTGCGGCCGCTGCACGACGACCTCCTCGTGGTGTACGGCGAACACCACGAGGAGACCCGGGAAGTCGCCGACGTCCTTGCCCGGCTGCGACTCACCGCCAGCGGATAGGTCGCGCTCAGGGAGGGTGCGACGGCCCTGCCACGCCGGCGAGGAACCTGCCCGTACCGCCCTCGTCGCCCGTACTCATGGCAGCTCCCTTTCGTCTCGCCCAGCGGCAGCCGTGCTCGCGTCGACCGGGTGGTTGCTGCGGATGGTCCCACGCGGGTCCCGGTCACGCTTGATGTCGCGCAGCCGCGCCAACTCCTTGTCGTCGTAGGCGTCCTCGATGTCCTGCAGGCCGAGGAAGTTGAACGGCACTCGGGCGGACGCCGTGTCGCCCAGTGCCCGGCGCAGCTCGGCGAACGCGACGTCGATCGCGGCGGCCAGCTCGTGGTTCGCCGGCACGCCCATCGCGAACAGCAGGTGCGTCTCCTGGTAGTGCCCGGCAACGCCGTCACGGCCCGGTTCGG
>JAEZGP010000247.1 GCA_023437285.1 Actinomycetes bacterium
GCCGAGGCCCGCGGCGAGCCGCGAGGCGTGGCGTACCACGTCGTGGTTGGACAGCACCCACGTGGTGGGTGCGCCGACCGCGGCCATGGTGGCCAGCGAGCCGTCGATGACCCGGCGGTAGTCCGCCGCCGACCACGGGGTCGACAGGAACTCGAAGTTGAACGCCTGGTGCAGTTCGTCGGGCCGCACGTAGCGGGCCGTGCGCGCCTGGTTGGGCACCCACGCCTCCGCCACCGCGATGCGCCGCGGCTCGTAGGTGTCCAGGATGGACCGCCACGTGCGGTAGATCTCGTGCACGCCGTCCTGGTCGAAGTACGGCTGGGCGTCGCCCTCCAGCAGCTCGGTGCCGGCGTCGGCGGCGTCCGGCAGGCCCGCCGCCTTGATCATGCCGTGCGCCACGTCGATGCGGATGCCGTCGACGCCTCGGTCGAGCCAGAACCGCAGGATCGACGCGAACTCGGCCCGTACGGCCGGGTGCTCCCAGTTGAGGTCGGGCTGCTGGGCGGCGAACAGGTGCAGGTACCACTCGCCGTCGGGCAGCCGGGTCCACGCGGGGCCGCGGAAGATGGACTGCCAGTTGTTCGGCGGCTCGTCGCCGTCGCCGGACCGGAAGATGTACCGCTCGCGCATCTCCCGGTCGCCGGCCAGCGCGGCCTGGAACCACGGGTGCTGCGCCGACGTGTGGTTGGGCACCACGTCGATGATGACCCGCAGGCCGCGCTGGTGCGCCGCCGCGACGAGCGCGTCGAAGTCGTCCAGCGTGCCCAGCTGCGGGTCGACGGCCCGGTAGTCGGCCACGTCGTACCCGCCGTCGGCCCACGGCGACGGGTAGAACGGCGTGAGCCACACGGCGTCGACGCCGAGGGCGGCCAGGTAGTCCAGGCGGGCGGTCAGGCCCGGCAGATCGCCCACGCCGTCGCCGTCGCTGTCGGCGAAGCTGCGCACGTAGACCTCGTAGATGACGGCGTCGCGGGCCCAGTCGCGCGCGAGGTCGGTCTCGGAAGCGGTTGGCATGTGGTAACCCTTAGCTCTTCGTGCCGCCGGCGGTAAGACCGGCGACCAGGTTGCGCTGCACGGCGAGGAAGACGACCGCGGCCGGGATGGTGATGAGTACGGCCGCCGCCGTCATGAGGCCCCACTCCGCCTTGAACTGGCCAACGAACTGTTGCAGGCCGGCGGCCAGCGTGAGCTTCTCGTCGCCGACGAGGAACGTCGTGGCGTACGCGACCTCGCCCCAGGCGGTCAGGAAGGAGTAGAACGCGGCCACCGCGAGGCCCGGCCGGGCCAGCGGCAGGATCAGCCGCAGGAACGCGCCGAACGGGCTCAGCCCGTCCATCAGGCCCGCCTCGTCGATGTCGATCGGGATGGTGGCGAAGTATCCCCGCAGCATCCACGCGCAGAACGGCACCGCCACGGTCACGTACGCGAGCACCAGGCCGGCGTACGAGTTGAGCAGGCCGAGGCGCGCCATCAGGTTGTAGAACGGGACGATCAGGATGGCGGCCGGGAACATCTGCACCACGAGCAGCAGCATCGCGAACGACCGGTGGCCGGGGAACTTCAGGCGCGACAGCGCGTACCCGGTGGTGGCGGCGAGTCCGACGGCGATGAGGGTGGTGAACAGGGCGACCACGACGGAGTTGGCGAACCAGCGCAGGAAGTTCGTGTCGCTGAGCAACTGGGTGTAGTTGTCCAGGCTCGGCTGGTCGAACAGGATGACCTGCGAGGACTGCCACGCGTCGCGCGGCTTCAGCGAGGTCAGGAAGACCCACGCGATCGGCGCGACGGCGATGATGCTGGCGGTGACCAGCGTCGCGTGCAGCAGCACGGACTTCCACGGGGCACGCTTCGCGCTCATGTGAGTTCTCCCGACCGGCGCAGGGCCCGGCGGTAGGCCGAGGCGAAGACCAACAACATCGAAAGAATCAGTACGCCGTACGTGGCGGCGCCGGCGTAGTTGCGGATGCCCTCGAACGCCTCCCGGAACGCGAACGTCGTGAGGATCTCCGTCGAGCGGCCCGGGCCACCACGGGTGACCAGGTAGATGACGGCGAACTGGTTGAACGTCCAGATGACGCCGAGCAGGATCACCGTGCCGGACACGTTGGCCAGGCCGGGCAGGGTGACGTTGCGGAACTTCTGCCAGGCCGAGGCGCCGTCGACCTCGGCGGCCTCGTACAGCTCGCGCGGGATGGCCTGCAGGCCGCCGAGCAGGGCGACCATCATGAACGGCACGCCGAGCCAGGTGTTGACCATGATGACGCTGACGCGGGCCATGAGCGGCGTCTCCAGCCACCCGACGGGGCCGACGCCGACCAGGTCGAGCAGGGCGTTAAACAGGCCGAACTGGCTGTTGAGCAGGAACCGCCAGGCGAACGCGGCGACGAACGTCGGCACCGCCCACGGCAGGATGAGCAGCACCCGGTAGACCGCCCGGCCGCGCATCGGCCGGTTGAGCAGCGTGGCCAGCCCGAGCCCGAGCCCGTAGTGGAGCAGGACGCAGGCGGCGGTCCACACGACCGTCCACAGCAGAACGCCGTAGAAGTCGCCCTCGCGGCCGCTGAGGATCTCCAGGTAGTTGGCCAGGCCCACGAACTCGTACGTCGGCGCGATGACGTTCACGCCGATGGTGCGACCGACGTTGGCCTCGGTGGCGTCGGTCAGGGAGAGGTAGACACCCCGAAACAGCGGGATGCCGACGAGCGTGACGAGCACCAGGGCCACGGGGGTGACCATGGCCAGCCCGTACCAGTAACGGCGAGCGAAACCCGCCATGACGGCCTCCTAGTTGACGCAACGGGGACGGCGCCCGGTGGGCCGACCAGGGCTCCCCGGCCGGCCCACCGTGGTGCGGACCGTGCGTCAGCTCCAGCCCTTGAGGAGCTTCTTGTACTCCTCGGCGACGGCGTCGAGCCCCTGCTGGGCCGAGGCCTTGCCGCTGAGCACGTTGATGTACTGGGTGTCCAGCGGGGTGAACAGCGAGCCGCCCTCCGGGATCGCCGGCCGGGTGGTGGCCTTCTCCAGCACCGGCTTGAACGCGGTCACGATCTCGCTGGCCTTGGCGTCGGGCAGGTCGTACGCGCTCGTGCGGGTGGGCAGCAGGCCGAGCTTGCCGGCGAGGAACGCCTGGCTCTCGGCGGAGTTCATGAAGGCGATGAACCTCTCGGCGGCCGGGATGACGGCCGAGCCCGCGTAGATGGCGTAGTTGTGGCCGCCGACCGGCGAGCCGGCCTTGCCGGTGCTGCCGGCGGGGATCGGCGCGATGCCGAGGTTGGACTTGTCCTTGAACGCGGCGCCGGACAGGTCGTCGGCGACGGACCACGGGCCGTTGATCACCATGCCGACCTTGCCCTCCTTGAACAGGGTCTGCATGTTGTTGTAGCCGTCGGTCAGGGCCGGCTTGGCCGCGGCGCCCGAGGCGATGAGGTCCTGCACGGTCTGCAGGCCCTTCACGGCCTCCGGCGCGTTGACGGTCACCTTCTTGCTGTCGACGTTGAGCAGGTCGCCGCCCTCGCCGTAGATGAACGGCAGGAGGAAGTAGCCGCCCGGGTTGAGGTAGAGGCCCTCGACCTTGTTGGCCTTCAGCTTGAGGCCGGCGTCCTTGAGCTCGGCCATGGTGGCCGGGGGGTTGGCGATTCCGGCGTCGGCGAGCAGCTTCTTGTTGTAGAGCAGCGCGAGCGTGTCGGTCACCTGCGGGATCGCGTACGTCTTGCCGTTGAACTTGGTGGAGCCGACCGGGCCGGCCAGGTAGTCCTCGGCCTTGTCGAGGGCGGGGGTGCCGTCGAGGGCGCTCAGGTAGCCCAGGGAGGCGAACTCGGGGGTCCAGGCGACCTCGGCGCGCATGACGTCCGGGGCGCCCGCGCCGCTCTGCGCGGCCGTCTTGAACTTGTCGCGGGCCTGGTCGAACGGCACGTTGACGTAGTTCACCTTGATCTTGGGGTTCGCCGCCTCGAATTTGGCGATGAGTTCCTTGAAGACGGGTGCCTCGTTGGTGGCGTCCGAGGTGTCCCACCAGGTGACCGTGCCCTCGGGCTCGGCCGCGGGGGTGTTGGGGGTGTTGTCGTCGCTGCCGCAGGCCGCGGTGCCCACGATTAACGCGCCGGCCAGCAGGCCGGCGGTCACAATGCCGCGCCGTCGCATCTGCACTCCTCGTTGAGGTGAAGACGAAGGGGGACGGTCGATCTCGGAACGACCGGGGAATCGCGTTACAGACACGAAACCTACGGCGGCGGCCTCGCTTTGCAAAGAGCTTGCCGCAAGCTTTCAGCAACATTTTGCTAACGGTCGGGGCGACACAGCAGGACGGCCCGGGCGGGCGGCGCCGGATCAC